>CAMWQY010000147.1 GCA_947176355.1 uncultured Porphyromonadaceae bacterium | reverse complement strand
CTTAGAAGAATGCACACCACCCCAAGGGCGACAAAGCGCAATGGCAAGGAAAGCAAGAGCTGACACCTCAAGAGCGAGTTTCAAAGGGGGTTTATATTTAGAAACCTCGGGCATCAGATCTTTCAAAGAATCAGGATGACCGAACTTTGCAAGTTTCTTTTTCCTTGCATAACGCGCAAGAACATAGAGCAATACCACAACAGGCACTGCCAATAAGAGGACGAGTAAAGCTGGATATGCAAACGTAAACATTACGGTATTCTTCTAATAATTGTGTAACGAAGCAAAAGAGAAAGAGCAAGGGCGCCAAAAGCGAGCCAAAGCCAAGGCATGAACTCCTCTTGAGTAAGTGTCACCGAATTGACATCTATACTCGACTTTTCAAGAGAATCGATTTCTTCGAAGACCTGCTTCAGCATTCTCTCATCTTTAGCACGGAAATACTTGCCACCAGTCATCTTTGCCATATTCTTCAGGAGAGGCTCGTCGATCTTCGTTTCAAGAGTCGTAGTCGAGAAACCGTAAGGATCGGCAATCTGCATCTTGCCATTAGTACCAACACCTATAGTATATATCTTGATACCTTTTTGCTTGGCAATCTGAGCGGCAGTCACAGGAGGGACATCGCCTGCATTGTTGCTACCGTCAGTGAGCAAAATGATACTCTTTGACTTTGCTTTGCCCTGTGAGATACGGTTGATAGCACTTGTCAGACCATCACCGATAGCGGTGCCGTCGTTGAGATCACCCATATCTACATTGGCAATTGCATTGATGATAGCGGCACGATCGTTGGTAAGCGGCATAAGAGATAGAGACTCTCCGGCAAAAACCACAAGGCCCATATTATCGTTTACCCTGGCATTGACAAAATTTGTAGCCACATCTTTAGCAGCGATGAAACGATTAGGCTTGAAGTCGGTAGCAGACATAGAGCCGGAAATGTCCATCGCAAGTATGATATCTGTACCGAGGACACGAGAATTTTTCAAGCTATCGTAAGATTGAGGACGCGCCAAAGCCACAATAACAGCTGCGATGCAAATAAGACGAAGAGCAAAACATGCGTGGATAATCCAAACCTTCCAAGAGTTTCCAAACTTTAGGAATGGCATAAGGGTGGAGACACCCATTGACGGATTTGCGTTACGATGCTTCAGAACATACCAAACGATCAAAGGCACGAGGACGAGGAGGAGCCATAGCATTCCGGGATGAAGGAATTTCATTTTGCACCTCCTTTCTCAGCAGCGTTATCGTTTTTTCCTTGTTGAGATTTGTCGCTATCTGCTGAAGAGTTTTCAGAAGATGCCGTCTCCGCAGGGATAGTTTCCTTGACGAAATTTACAGCATTTTCAAAAGCCTCTACATTATCGGCAGGGAGAGGACGAACTTTGGCGAACTTAACGAAATCAGCTATATCGAGAATCTTACGGACGTAGGCACGCTTATCACGGACATCAGACTGGTCAGCAAGAGTCTGCATAATCTGACGAGAAGTCATCTCCATGGCGTTGATACCAAATCTTTGGAACAGATAGTCGCGCAGAATATCTGTAAGATCAGTGAAATATTCCTTCTCCATTCCATTTTCCCACAAGTTCTTTCCTTTCAGGCTTTCAAGACGCTGAAGAGCTACGGTCCAAGGTTTGGGTTGCGGTTTTTCAGGAAGAGAGATAAACTTACCGGTCTTGCGATATTTTGTAGCAAAATAGACAGCAGCCGCGATCGCAAGAATCAATAGAAGCCACATCCACCAAAGATCGTAAAGCCAATCAGGCATCCAATCCCAAAAAGAGCGTTCGGATGGGTCGGATATATCTTGATAATCGCTTATAGCATCATTTTCTCCGACCTTTACTGGCACTACAGTGAGGGATACTGGATTAGAGGCGGCAGAATCAGACGCGGTAATATAGACAAATGGTGGGAGCTGATAATATCCGGAATCAAACACTTGAACAGGGACAACAAGACGCTCTACGATACGAGAGCCTTCTTGCTTTACAGTATCCATTCTTGGGGCACCGAGTTCGATCGTATCGCCTAATAAAGTGACATAACCACCGGGTCCAATCTTATTGAAAAGAGGGAAAACGCCTTCTCGGTTGGCCTCACGGTCAACGAAAAGACGAAGAGTATCGACGCGCCCCATCATAATAGAGGCAGAGTCGAGAGCAGCAGTGAGCTTCACTTCAGCATAAGACTGAAGATGGCAGACCACGGCAAAAACAAAGAGAGCCAAATATTTACAAATCGACTTAATCATATTGATCACATTCTATTAACCCCGACGGCGGAAAAGAGCAATTAGAGCCTTGACATAATCTTCATCTGTGGCGACTGAGACTGAATCCACACCACAACGAGCGGTAGTGGAAGAGAAACTCTGCTGGCGCTCATACCAAGCTTTGTCGTAAGCCTTTCTGACACTTTTTGAAGAAGTATCAAGCCAAAGATCGCGCCCCGTCTCTAAATCTTTAAGGCGAACAAGTCCTACATCAGGCATTTTGGCATCACGCTTATCGTAGACTTGAATTGCAGCCACATCGTGCTTATGGTTGGCAATTGAGAGAGACTTAAAATAATCGTGAAAGTCTATGAAGTCGCTAAGCAAAAAAGCCGAGCAACGTTTTTTTAGAGCATTAGTCAAGAAGACAAGAGGAGCATTCAGGTCGGTGCCACGATGCTCAGGCTTGAAATCAATGATCTCGCGAATGATGAAAAGGATATGCTTTCGACCTTTCTGAGGAGGGATAAATTTCTCAACCTTATCACTAAAAAAGATCACGCCGACCTTATCATTATTCTGAATAGAAGAGAAAGCAAGCGTAGCGGCAATCTCAGCAATAAACTCACGTTTCACTTCACCGACGGCACCAAAATCACGGCTTCCGCTGACGTCGACAAGGAGCATTACCGTAAGCTCGCGTTCCTCCTCATACACCTTAACATAAGGTTTGTTATGGCGGGCGGTAACATTCCAGTCGATATCACGCACGTCGTCGCCGGGCTGATATTCTCTTACTTCAGAGAACATCATGCCGCGACCTTTAAAAGCAGTGTGGTATTCTCCGGCAAATATATTATTGGAGAGACCGCGCGACTTTATTTCGATCTTGCGTACTTTCTTAAGAAGTTCCTTTGAATCCATTGTGCGTTGTGCGTTGTGCGATTTATGCTATTAGGGGACTTGGACTTTGTCGAGGATGCGTGAGATAATCTCGTCGGCAGAGATGTTGTTTGCCTCAGCCTCGTATGTGAGGCCTATACGATGGCGCATCACGTCGTGGCAAACAGCACGAACGTCTTCAGGAATCACATATCCCCTACCCTGAAGGAATGCATAAGCACGAGAAGCGAGAGCAAGAGAAATAGAAGCACGAGGAGAAGCACCGTAAGCGATGATACCATCGAGGTCTTTAAGTCCTGCAGCCTCCGGATTACGAGTAGCGAAAACGATATCCACAATATAGTTTTCGATTTTTTCATCTATATAGATCTCACAGACGAGTTTTTGAATCTCAAGAACATCCTGAGTGGATACCAAAGGCTTGACTTCCTCAAGAGCACCACGAATATTCTGGCGGATAATCAACTTTTCCTCCTGCTTATTAGGATAACCAATTACCACCTTGAGAAGGAAACGGTCGGTCTGCGCTTCCGGGAGAGGATAAGTACCTTCCTGTTCGATAGGGTTCTGGGTTGCCATCACAAGGAATGGACGGTCGAGGGGGAAAGTTTGTTCGCCGATAGTGACCTGGCGCTCCTGCATGGCTTCAAGAAGAGCACTCTGCACTTTAGCGGGAGCACGGTTGATCTCATCAGCGAGGACAAAATTTGCAAAGATAGGACCTTTCTTCACTTCAAACTGCTCTTTCTTCACGCTATAGATAAGAGTACCAATTACGTCGGCAGGGAGAAGGTCTGGTGTAAACTGGATGCGAGAGTATTTTGCATCAACAATATTAGCGAGAGTCTTAATCGCAAGAGTCTTGGCAAGACCGGGCACACCTTCAAGAAGGACATGGCCGTTGCAAAGGAGAGCGATGAGAAGAGAATCTACCAAATGCTTCTGGCCAACGATGCGCTGATCCATACCGTTGCGGATCATACTGAGGAAATTGCTGTGGGCAGCGATTCGGTCGTTAAGTTCGCGAATATTAACTGTCTGTTCCATAAGGGCTTCAGTTGTTTTTCTGTATAATTATTATTGGTTTTGCAGAGCTTAGAAAGAAAACTTACTTAGCTCTGACATGAATTTATTTGCAAAATTAACATTTTACTTTTGTATGATGTGCAAAAATACTGTTAAATAATACAAAATGACGTTTTGTTGAGTTAATAAGATTAGTAGGAATGCATAATGCATAATTAGCTACGCTCAAGCTTAAGCAAGTCATAATGCATAATTGTTCGTCTCAGAAATCCAGACAATAAAGCACATGTGATATTTTAATTTGACCAATTACTTATTAATTTTTAGTAAGTCAATATATAGGGACGCACGAGGCGTGCGTCCCTACAAGGTTGATGGCGATGGAGTTTTACTGATTTGAGTTGAAAGCATTCCATCCTTGGGCTTTCAAGGGGAATTCTTGACCGTCGCGTGTGATCATGGCACATCCGAGTTCGGGAGCCGTGATGTAGCCTATCATTTTTACACCCTTGATGTTTTCGACACGGTCGTGTTCTGTCAAGGGTACTGTAAAGAGCAGCTCATAGTCTTCTCCTCCATTCATTGCCGCGGTGATAAGGTTCATATTGAGTTCTTCAGCCATAAGAGCGGTCTGATAGTCGATAGGAATCTTGTCTTCATAGACCCGACAACCGGTATTCGACTTCTTGCAGATGTGTAAAAGTTCTGAAGAGAGACCGTCACTTACATCCATCATAGCAGTAGGATGTATACCTTCTTTAGCAAGCGCTTCAATGATATCGCGTCTTGCTTCCGGCTTCAGTTGACGCTCAAGGATATACTCTTTTCCAGAGAAATCGGGTTGAAAATCCTTGCCGGCATTTGCACTTACGCGATTCTCACGCTCGAGGAGCTGAAGACCCATATAAGCAGCCCCCAAATCGCCGGATACACAGATAAGGTCGGTAGGTTTGGCACCGTCGCGACGAATTTCCTTCCCTTTTTCGCATTCTCCTAAACAAGTTATAGATATGACGAGACCAGTAACAGAAGCGGAAGTGTCGCCACCGACGAGATCAACGCCATAGATTTCGCACGCCGTTCGAATTCCTGCATACAAAGCATCAATATGTTCGACAGAGAAACGGCTTGAAATGCCGAGCGAGACGGTGATTTGCTTTGGAGTTCCCCCCATAGCATAAATATCGCTGAAGTTGACGATAGCAGACTTATATCCAAGGTGTTTCAGGGGGACATATCTGAGATCGAAGTGAATGCCCTCAAGCAGAAGATCAGTAGTCACGAGAACATCCTTATCCTTATAATTCATAATTGCGGCGTCGTCTCCTACACCGAATACAGAAGACTCGTTTTTTAACGGGAAGTCTTTGGTAAGTCGGTCAATGAGACCAAATTCGCCTAAATCTGATATTTCTGACATGTTTTTTTAAGTATTAAACAGTAAGTGTTAAACAGTGAGTAAGAATACTAAGTGTTGAACATTAAGTGTTATATGGGAAGTTTAGTTAATGCGTGAGAGCATTTTGGTGATGAGCTTTACCATTACCGGAGAGGCGGTTTCGGCTGCTTGCTGCACTTCCTCGTGAGTCGGGACATAGTCGATGTCTTTACCTCCGAGATCAGTGATCACAGAGAGACCAAAGACATCCATTCCGGCATGGTTAGCTACTATAACTTCAGGGACTGTAGACATACCTACAGCATCACCACCGATAATTCTGAAGTATTCGTATTCAGCAGGAGTCTCGAATGTCGGACCGGGAGTGCCTACATATACCCCATGCATAAGGCGAAGACCTTCTTTGTCGGCAATCTCGTCGGCATACTGCACGAGATACTTCTTATATGCTTCGGTCATAGCGGGGAAGCGAGTGCCAAGCTCTTCATAGTTCTTTCCGCGGAGAGGATTTTCCGGGAAAAGATTGATATGATCAGTTATGACCATAACGTCGCCGACACGGAATTCCTTGTTCATACCACCTGCAGCATTGCTGACGAAGAGAGTCTTAACTCCGAGATCTTTCATAACGCGGACCGGGAAAGTGACCTGCTTCATATCGTAGCCTTCATAGTAGTGGAAACGACCTTTCATAGCCATGATATATTTACCACCAAGATAGCCAAATATAAGTTTACCGGCATGACCGGCTACAGTAGACACGGGGAAATTAGGAATATCGTGATAATCTATTTCGGCTTTAATGTCCATATTGTCAGCAAGGTTGCCGAGACCGGATCCAAGAATAACTGCGACTTCAGGAAGTTGGGAAACCTGAGACTTGATAAAAGAGGAAGTCTCTTTGATTTTTTCTAACATATTTTTATCCATCTTAATTTTGGGTATTTTTTGGGGAGTAAGGGCTTTAATGGCTTTAGGGGCTTTAAGGTCTTTAAATTCCTTAA
>CAMWQY010000146.1 GCA_947176355.1 uncultured Porphyromonadaceae bacterium | reverse complement strand
GGGTCAGAAATCCGACGATCAGAAAAATAATTTTGTCCTGACGGACGAGATTCCGCCTAACTTATTGTTCTTCGGGGTCAGAGACTCTGCATGATTTATTCTAAAATTAACGAACTATTGCTATAAACGATTAACGATCATTTATAGCTTCGCGACTCGGTTTTGGCAAGCTCGCAAAGGAATGCGGGCTGCTTCGCATCGCCCGGAGCTCGCAGAGAACAAGCGCAGTGCCTGCGCTAAGGATTTTTAATTTTGAATTAGGGGTTGAGGGTTAGGCGGATGCCGAGGTTTAGGTTGAAGTTGCAGGGGTGGTCTTTGTAGATTGTTTGGATAGATGAGCCGTCGTTGAAATAATAGCTTATTCCGGGTTCGGCAAATATGCCGATATTTGGGATAGGGCTAAGTTGAATGCCTGCGGCGGCATTTGCCGACCATTGGAATGGTTTCTCTGTCTGTTTGGCAAAATTATCAAGAGGAAGGGCGTCAGACATAGATTTCACTTCAAACCTGTTGCTGATACATTTTTCTCCAGCAACGCCAGCTGAAAGATATGCGTTGATGAATTTCCATGACCAAGCCGAGAATTTCACGTTTACAGGGATTCCTACATACTGCATTCTTCGTGTTGCCGTAGACTGATATTTGTCTTGGCTTACAGATATATCAGATCCGATTACCGAATAAACAAGACCACTCTCAATTGCAAATTTCTTCGAGATATTATACTGCATGGTCAGTCCAATCCGGAGAGGGGTATGGTGTCGGATTTCAGATGTCGGAAGGCTGCTCCCGAGAAATATGTCATTTCCGTTTTGTCCCGGAAGCCAGAAACTTCTCCCTTTGGATACATTTCCTATTCCTGATGCTGAGATGTTTAAAGCTAATTTATCGGAATAGCCATTTTTTCGATTAATATTTTTAGGATATATATTGACGTAAGGGTTGTTTTCTCCATCTAATCCAAGTTCTTTTTCTTCTTTTGTTTCATTCGCAGTATTGTGTGTCGGATCGTCGGGAGTAGGAAGATCTGTTTTTATAGAGTCTAAAAGAGCGACTATGGTCTGCTCGTTGGATGGGTAAGTAACTGTAGTCTTGTGTACTGTAGTCTTGTTTGATGACGATGTGGGAGCGTTGACAGCATCAGAATTACTTTCGAGAGGAGTGGCATCCGGCATGCCGGTGGTCGTAGCATACTTGATGTCATTAATCTCAATAGGCTTTGTCTGAGTCACTAAAAAAATGATTCCTGATCCTATCATTAGGATGGAAATCACAGCGGCGGCTATCATCAATCGTCTGCGCCATGATATTTTGGGGACAGCCTTCTCAACCCCAAGACTTTCCCAAAGGCCTTCAGGCGTATCCATCTCAAAATCAGAGAGACTTTCGCGTATTTCATCTAACCATTTATCTTCCATAGTCAGGGATTGTTTGATTGAATTTTTTTAATTTTGGCTGCCAACAGGGCTTTTGCCCTATGGAATTGGGATGCGGAGGAGGCTTCCTTTATTTTGAGGATGGAGGCAATTTCCTTGTGAGACTTTTCCTCAAATACATATAGATTGAATACCGTGCGATAACCGGGTGGAAGTTCGCAGATCAATTTGTGGAGCATTTCCATCGGGAGTCCTTCCAGTTGAGGAGGATCATCGTCTATGATTTCTTCAGCCTCCAGTGAAGAGTATAAGATCTCAGACCTGTATGCATTGCGGATAAATTGGAGAGATTCGTTGATGACAATCTTTGTCAACCACGCCTTAAGTGAGCCGGGACCTCTATATTCAAAAGAGTTCATGGAGGCAAAGATGTGAAGAAAACTGTCATGAAGCACATCCTTCACATCGTCAGGGTTAGACAGATAGCGGGTACATACGCCCGTAAGATATCGGGCGTATGCACAATATATAGCTTTTGATGCTGAAGAATCACCCTTACTTATAAGTCGGACGATTCCAGATTCTTTGTCGTCGCTTTCTGCCAATTTATGAGAAGTTAAAGAGAAGTTACAGCTCCTATGAAGAGGAGAGTGCCGGAAATATTGTCGCGGATCACATATACGAAGGGTCGGTCGAATGATATATATTCTATCGGCATTGCGTCAGGGTTCGGCACGGAAGTGGCGATGAATCCTCCGAGACTGGCTGCTCCTCCTTCGGTGCCTTTCTCATCGACTGTGATTTTGACGGCATGCTGAAACACTCTTAATTCCAAAGGATCATCCGAGGCATTCATGATACCCGGAAAGCAAGTGCGGTGAAGCCCCATTTCCTGAAGAGTCTTGATTATATCGCGGTTGCTCTCTTGCTCGAACTTTGGGAGCTTCAGTTCCACTTTCCCGGGTCGTAGCCTTACGGAGATATCATTGATAAGCTTGCCGTCGATGCCATCGATGAAGTCGTTAACCTCCCTGTCTTCGTCGGGCATGATCAGTGTCATCGAATAGCGTTCGCCGGCGTATGGGAGGAGTACAGTGGTAGCATCATTGCTATAGGTATATGATATTACATCTGTAAGAGTCATGAAGTTGGTTTTAGATGATGAGCCGTCCAGATTATGGAATTTTGCTTTAGCTGTATGTTTTTCATCGAACTTCTGTTTCCAGGTTCCCTTGAAGTAGGTGGTGTTGAGTATTCCGAGATCAATGCGCTGGGGTTCTTTGAGGAATTCCCTTATCATTCCTCTTGTGTTCTCTTCCACGAAACGGTTTACTGCAGTCCGTCCGGTCTCGTCGCCAAGCCATGTATTGACGTCTGTTGCTCCAAATATCTCTTTCATGTCTTTGGTAAAAGATGGAAGTAGATTGAAGTCGGGGCTGTGCCATAGGGAGTTGGTGAATCCACACTGGGTGTCGCCGTTGAAGTCAGGGACTTCTACAAGCAGCGCATTGCTGTAGACGTTCAGCTCGTGCAGAGCATCCGGACCTTCGCCGTATCCGAGAAGATTCAGAATCTCATCGCGGCTTTCGCCTTGGTCGCCATTCGCGGTCATTGCTAATGTGAGGAACACACTGGCAGGGGATATGCAGGCGTTCCCTCTTTCTTTTGCATATACTTTCTTGAAGAGAACGGAGGCAAATTCATTTGCTTTCAGGGCATTGCTTTCGCCGACCACTTTGAGTGGACGATCGGGCCATATAGCTTTTACGGGATTTGTCTTGATGTCGTTATATTCGGGAAGATCTCCCTCGTTTGAGCAGGCGGAAAGAAGGCTTAGAGATGCTATTCCTGCAAAAATCAAATTTCTCATAATTGAATAGGTTCTTATAAATTAACAATATTCGATCGAACTTCTATTCTATAAATAAGAAATTATGAAAACCTTGCATAAGAAAAAAAAATTATAGAGATTTAATACACCTTTTCACATAGTATATGCAAAAAATGTGAGTATTTTCACAAAGTATGTCCATAAAATGTGAGAAACTACCCAAAGTATATACTTAAAATGTGATTGAGGTGTTGTGAATATGTAAAATTGTATGTAATTTTGTATTCAAAATCATTAGATACATGAAAAGATTCGCAACAAAAGAGCTTGAGAAATGGAAGTCTTCCCCTCGACGTAAACCGCTCATTATCGAAGGGGCAAGGCAGGTCGGCAAGACATGGCTTGTAAAGGAATTTGCCGCAACTCATTACAAGAACATGGTATATGTCAATTTCGAGCAGCAGATATATCTCAGAGACCTCTTTAAGACAGATTTCGATACAGACAGGATACTTACAGCGCTCAAAGCGGCTACTCACCAGAATATCATACCGGGAGAGACTCTTGTTTTCCTTGATGAGATACAGGATGCTGAAAACGGACTGACATCATTAAAGTATTTCTGCGAGAACGCTCCTGAGCAGCATGTGGTGGCAGCCGGCAGTCTTCTCGGAATAGAACTGCATCGCAATTCATCTTTTCCCGTTGGTAAGGTAAGGTTTCTGACATTGAGGCCTATGTCTTTCTGGGAGTTCCTTATCGCAATAGGAGAGGAGGATCTGGAGAAATTGCTTGAGACAGAGGATTGGAGTGGTATCAATATTTTTGCGCCAAAACTGAAGGAACTGCTTAAGATGTATTATTTCGTCGGAGGGATGCCTGAAGCGGTGCTTGCATTCAGTCTCAGACATGACTTCGATGAGGTCAGGGAAATCCAGCTGGAGATACTCCGGAGCTATGACTTTGATTTTTCTAAGCATGCTCCTGCTGAGATTGTTCCACGCATAAGACAGCTCTGGAACTCATTGCCGGCGCAGCTTTCCAAGGAGAACCGTAAGTTTATCTATGGTCTTGTGAGGGAAGGGGCTCGGGCAAGGGAATATGAGGCAGCCCTTCAATGGCTTATCGACGGAGGGCTCGTATATAAGATATGCAACGTATCTGCACCAAGGATTCCTCTTAAAAGCTATGAGGTGGGTTCCGCTTTCAAACTTTTTTCCCTCGATGTGGGATTGCTGGGAGCTATGTCTTCGCTTGATTTCGGAACGATTCTAAAAGGAAACAGCATATTTACTGAATTCAAAGGTGCGCTTACGGAGCAATATGCCCTTCAGGAACTCATACTGCATCATGAGCTTTTCTATTTCGCAAAGGCGAACTCCCAGCTTGAGATTGACTTCCTAATTCAGTCCAACGGAAATGTGATTCCAATAGAGGTCAAGGCTGAAGAAAACCTGCGGGCAAGAAGCCTCCGGCAATTTGTTGCGGATAATTCGTCGCCGGAAGCCTATCGCCTCTCCATGTCAGACTACCGTAAGGAGACATGGATGACCAATTTACCCTTATACGCCATAGAATCCCTTTAATCTTTGAGGAGGGGGAAGAGGCGGAGGTAGGTTAGGGAGCGCCAGATCCATTCGAGGGGACCGAAGCGGAAGTAGCGTAGCCAGAGGGCACTGAAGCATATTTGGAATGTGAATACGCACAATACGGTGAGCTCTACATATATTAGTCCGGTGTCGGCACCGAAACCGAAGCCTGTTCCGTAGTAGATGAGCATTCCGATGAGCGACTGACCGATGTAGTTGGTCAGTGCCATTCTGCCTGGATAGGCGAGTATCTTCCAGCAAGCGGCGTCTTTATTCTTGAGATAAAGTAACCCTATTGCGCCGATATAGCCGAAAGCAGTGAGATAGACACTTGCAAAGTATATCAGACTGTGGACTCCGTTGCCAAAAGGATGCCCTGTCATGGACTCCCAGGCATAAAGGACGGAGAGGGGAAGACCCAGACAGAGTCCCCATCCGGCAGCTTTGCGGAGAAGGGCTTTTCTTGTCGCAAGGTCGGCATATAGGCGGTGGCGTCCGATGTAGAGACCTATCATGAAAAGTCCTAATACCTTAAACCATCGGTGACCGTCAACGAATTCCTGAATTCTCACAATTGCTCCCTGAATGAGGAAGTCGAAGACTTTGCTGTAGGTGTCTGCGTCGCGTAACCAGTATGCGAAGTTTTCCTCGGTGATACCTACTTTTGCGCATTCCCGCCATTGCCAGTCTACTATAGGAGCAGATAGGGACATTCCCATAGCTTCCAATAAAAAATCGAGGATGACAGGCAGAAAAAGAAGAATGCCCGCTATCCAAAGCAAAATTTTATCCGAGACCTTGATAAATAGAGGCAATATCATTCCCATCAGTGCATAAAGCATGAGTATGTCGCCGCTCCAGATATACATAAGATGAAGAAATCCAATGATCAGAAGTACGAACATGCGGCGGTAGAAAATGACGTATGCGTTGCCCCCTCTTTTTGTGACATTGGATATTATTATAGAAAATCCAATGCCGAAGAGAAGGGAAAAGATGGTGTAGAATTTGCCGTCGACGAATATGCTTAGGAAATATTTAGTGAAGTAATCCCATGATGATGTCGGCATGGCAGTAGCGGCTTCTTCAGGGAGAAACGAATATAGAGAAAATTCCGGGAAGTTTGCCATGCAGATGCCCAAAAGGGCAAAGCCTCGTAGCGCGTCGAGGATTATGTGGCGCTTTGAGGCTTCTATGGGGGAGGGTGGATTCATTTGATTTTGGACTGATTGGGCTGATTAGTCTAATTAGTCTAATTGGTCTAATTAGTCTGATTGGTCTAATTAGGCTAATTGGACTTATTATCTCTGATGAAGGAGAGGAATCTTTCGAGGCCGTCGGCGAGGAGGGAGCGGGGGCAGGCGATGTTCCAGCGCATGTAGCCTTCGCCGTCTGCGGTTCCATACATTGTGCCGGCATTTAGCCAGAGGCTGACATCTTCGATTAGCTTCTCTTCCAAGGCTTCAGATTTGAGACCAAGCTTTGTGCAGTCCATCCATACGAGGTAGGTGGCTTCAAGGGTTGCGATTGGAAATCCAGGAAGATTCTTTTCGCAGAACTCTTTCATGTATTCATAATTACCCTTTATGTATTCAAGTAGCTGAGAGAGCCATTCTTCGCCTTCGTTATATGCGGCTATGGTGGCAATCACTCCGAAAGGATTCACGTCGCATACCTCATTGATATTTATCGCCTTATCAATTCGGGAGCGAGTGTCTTCGTCAGGAGCCACGGTATTGGCTATCTGGAGTCCGGCAATATTGAATGCTTTACTTGGAGAGATGCATATTACTGCTTTGCAACCTGTAGCTTTGGCAACATTGGCGAAAGGAGTATACTTGTATCCATCGAAGACGAACTCGCAGTGTATTTCATCAGAAATCACTGTCA
>CAMWQY010000145.1 GCA_947176355.1 uncultured Porphyromonadaceae bacterium | reverse complement strand
CCCTGTGGTCTTCACCCGGAAGATCCTTGACAAGAGTTTCAAGACGCTTCATGAAAGCCTCCGGATTGCCGTCGTAGAGATCGTCTTGGAATTTATGAAGACTGAATGGGCTGTCAGGTCTCTTAGTGGATGGGACATAGAGTGGCAAAAGGTTTTCCGCAAAACCAATCTCAACCTCACGGTTTGGAAAGCGAAGTATATATCTTTGCCTGCGTGGATCGTAAGAGTCGATGGTCAGATATCCGGTCTGGAACATCAGGGCAGTGACGTTGTCAGAGCCGATTCCGACTGCAATCAGATTGCTGTATGATTGGGACTCCCCATTGAGAGCACCGGGGTCGATGCCACTTTTCTTTATTTTTTTAGCGAGGAATGTAGGAGTGGCAGATTCAAACCAGTAAGGCTTGATGGTCTTGCTGTAGAGGGCTTTAAGTACGCTGTATGGGTTATAGAGTCGTTTGCCTTCGTCGCTGAAGAGGTATCCATCGTAGTAGTTGCGCAGTTCGTCTAAGGTTTCCTTAGGAGTCTCACGACGTTTCTTTGACAGTTCCTCGATTCCGACTTGGAAATACGTAGATAGTTCCTCTTCGGTCCATCCGCAGATTTCCTGATATTGCTCATACATCGAAATGTCATTTAGGTTGTTGAGGTCGCTGAAAATGCTGACCTTGCTGAAGCGTGCTACGCCGGTAAGCATGGCAAACCTTATGTATTGGTCCATCGACTTCAGGTTGGCGAAGAATCCTTTGAGCAGAGCCTGGTTCTTCTCGAACAACTCAGGATTTTCCTCTAAGCCGAGGAGGGGTTTGTCGTATTCATCTACGAGTATGGCAACTTTTCGTCCGGTAATATCATGTACTTCCTTGATAATATTTTCAAATCTAAGAGCTACATTAAGATCATCACGCGAATTGATTCCGAATTCAGTTTCATAAGAAGATAGATATTTAGTCAACCTTTCCTCCAATCCATCCGGTTGGTCGTAGAGTCCGGTATTGAAGTCGAAATGCAGTACAGGAGTCGGAGTCCAGTCCAGATTCATGTTGTCAATGGCGAGCCCCTTGAATAGATCGCGACGACCGTCGAAATAGGCATGCATTGTAGATAGAAGCAAGCTTTTCCCGAATCGGCGTGGGCGACTGAGGAAGACGTACTGACCTTCCTTTAAAAGATTAGCTATGAGATAGGTTTTGTCAACGTATGTGAATCCTTCCTCAATGATTTTAGAGAAGGTTTGAATGCCTATGGGATATTTCTGGGTTGCCATGATTTCGGATATTTTATGCAAAAGTAAGCATTTAAGTTGGATTTTCAAAATTATATTGACTCAACTTTAGCATGCTCAAAAATATTTACTTCGCGTCGCGGTTATGGCAAGCTCGCCGAGATGACGGCCTGCTTCGCCTCGGCCGGAGAACGCAGAGAAAGCTACGCTATCATCGCATTATAGAGGTGGACACTGATACATTTCCCGATGTCAAGCAACGTAATAGAGCATGCTCCGCATGCGCCCTACCGAGTCCATTTGGAAACCATGACTCAATGGGGGAAAAGATAGTAGGGATAAGGGATTAAAAAAAACGGCATCGGAGATTAACCGATGCCGTTGCTGTTATAGTGGGGTAGGGGAATTATTCATAGATGAGTTCGAAATCGTCGAGGTACATTGTCGAGCCTTTACTACCGCTGAAGTAGTCACCGTATTTAGAAGCTGAGCAGACAATAACGAGATGGGTCGGTTTTGCTTTCTTCGCTCGGTCATTGTATTCCAAAGGAATCTCTACCTCCTGAAGTTGACCGTCAGGACCGAAATTGTCTGTCCAAGTCACCTGTCCGTAAGCAAGAACCACCGGATCATTAGAGTTGAAAAGTTTACGGTCTTTTGGATTGGTTCGGATTTCAACAGCCTCCGTTGTGAGTGCCACGTAGATCTGACCATGATCTTTTCCACCTCCGAAATTAGCAGGCAAGAAATCTTTATTTTCATCTTTTGCAGTAACCCCAGAGGCAGGACGATAATTTGCATACACCTTTAGTTTAGCTGGGTGAGAACCATTATATGGGCGTCCTACTGAAAGCACACCGTTAGTGCCATCAGTCTTAACATATTTACCAGTGAAGATATTGCCGGCAGCGATAACACCCAAAGCAGCGTTTGAAGCAAGTCGGGCTGAATACTGACCACTATGCTTCATGTCTGTTGATTTGTCGGTCAGCGTTAGATTAGCGGTAGCAGATCCTTCATTTCCGGAACCCCAGAAAGAGGTCTCTTTATCACCGGTTTTGCCTGGCAAAGTAACTGTTTTAGTACCCAACATTGTCGAAGCCTGATAAGAAGACCATTCTTCAAAACTTGCATCAGGGATCACAAACTTAGATTCAGTTGTGAAAGTCATTACATTGTCGCTGTGGAAATCGCCACAGGCGGCACGGTATTTATAGTTGGTGCCGGGTTCAAGACCTTTGATGGTGACTGTGTATTTCTGTTGAGCTCTTGTCATATAGGATTTGCGTGGAGCCTTCGCAGGGAGTGTAACCGGCACAAAGGTCCAGTTATCCTCATCTGCCTTGCTATACTCTACGCCCGGTGTGCCCTCAACTTCATCCGAAAGGGAGAATGGAATTGTGAAGCTATATGGAGTAGTGCTGAGACAATCACTGTTTTGATCAACCTTGTCTAAAACAATAGGATCTTCCATTTTGATTGCAATATCATTTCTGGCAATTCTGATGGTTGCAGAATGAGTCTTTGGATCAGTGTCGCCGTCTTTGATGGTAATCCTAATAATATGTTCTGAAGTTTTGGCAGTAGAAAGACGCTCGATCATACTTTTAGGAATGGTGAGGTATGCTGTTGCCACGTCAGTTTTTCCATTGTATTCCGGTGATGTCCATACGAGTCCTGCATTCTTATAGGGCTGAAGACGGTTGGCATCTGCATCGAAGAGATTGATGGAATCTGTTGGGATTCCGAGTTCAGAAGCTGAGGGGCTTGTCATTGCTAACTCTTTAAGACCCTTGAATCCACAAAGCTGTACGTTTAATGATTCCGGGATATCAGCGTCTGTTGTGTAGACCTGTTGCTTATCGATCTTGAAGTCTACACCGGTGATGGTCGGGCGAGAATGTACAGTTACACTCTGTGCGTCATGAATATCCTCATCCTTAATTTTGATTTTTAGGAAGACTGCTCCTGAATTGGAACCGGTCTGTCCTGCTCCATCAGGATTGTATTCAAAGTTGAGGATATAATGGTGGGCTCGTTGCACTCCTTCTATGGATCCTGACTTAGTGAAAGGCTTACCATCCTGACGGGTGCCGGATATTGTGTATTCAAGAGTGGTGTCGCCATTTGGCATCATGAAATATGCTCTCTCGGAGGAAGCGTTATCTTTGTCGAAAACAATCTCACCGCGTGAGTTCTTGATTGAGATGGTATAGTCATCATTCATCAGGTTGGGGTCGATGGTGGAAGTGTTGATGGAAGCAACTACATTTTGAATCTTGCATGTGAGGGCAATATTCTGTTGGCTTCCTTTTGTTACCTCGAAAGACTCGTAACCTCTGAAGAATTTTTTATCGAAAGACGCAGCCACTGAGTCTCCGGTCCATGCTTCGGCGGCATAGTGTCCGGTTTTCAGCGTGATTGTCTCATCGACGTTGTGAAGACCCACTTTCTTATAGATAAGACCTTTTTCGCTGGAGATGTAGACGATACACTTATCTTTATATTCCTGCATAGGATCTGGTGTGGATTGATCGTCATCGGCACGGGTAGTTATGGAATTCACTACGGTGTGAAGACGGATAGTACCCTCTCCTTCGCTGTCGAAAGGATTCTCAGCGGAGCAGCTCCAGAGCCCATTGACAGCGGTGAGCACCACAACTCCGTTCAATATATTTGAAATCAGTTTTTTCATTTTTTGTCAATTATTTTGATTCATGAGAGTTGGGTTATTAGATTACTTTGAGCCAGAGAGTTGCCTCTGTGGAGCCATCGGCATCACTGACAGTGATGATGAATTTATGGTCCCCTGCTGGCAAGATCTGAAGCATCGGTACGAATTGAGAAATATCGAAAGAACATTCTGTCTGTCCGGCAACATCGTTTCCAGTCTTGAAACCAAGCCCGTTGAGAGCACCTTCAAGGTCTCCAGGATTGACAAGGTCAAGGTATGCCGAGAGACCTACACTTTTAAGTTCATCATCTGTCAGGCTGTTAGAGTCGATGACAATCTTGAATTCGGTGATACCGGTTTCGCTTGTGACTTTAAAGGAAACTGGCGTGGTCTCAGAGTCTACCAGAGTGTAAGCCTCACCTAATTTAAGTCCGGGAGCGGTAGGAACAACCTTCGGGCCTTTGTCTTCTTTGTTAGGATCTTTTTTGTCAGGATCGTCGTCGTTAGGATCCTTGTTAGGTTCTTTAGGACGCAAGTCATCGACGAGGATGTTGTCTTCCGGTTCGTTAGGATCAATTTCTTTGGTTTGATCCATGATAGCGATAGTAGCATTGATAGCAATCTCGTTGCCTGGTTCACCACCGATTACTATTTCACCGGGCTCCATGTTGTCGGGACGGTTGATGTTGAAGTTGATGTCGTAGGCTTTCCCACTTTCCACATTGTCGAAAATAAGGGGAGTGGCGTTGATATATTTGCCGTCTACAGTACCGGAGAATTCTGCCGTGAGTGTGTGGCTGTTTTCTACATAACGGAAATATCCGGCTTTGTTAGTGGTAGAAAGATTATAAGTCAATTGACCTTCCTTACCTGCATGCACCACTACTTGGGCATCATCTCCAAGCAATCCGAGATTCAGGTCGCTGATATTGACTCTGACGCGTATGTTGCTGAGTACGCATTCCACGGGATCTACATTGTCAGTGATTTCACCGACATTGATTTCGAATTCTGTATTGCCAAGGTAGTAGGGAGCCTCCCATTCAGCTATAGGATTATCGCCGTAAGAAGCTTCTGCGCGGTATTTGCCTTGAGGCAAGGATACGATTTCCGGCATGTCGGCATATAGGAAGCTTCTTGCCACCTCATTAGTTGCCGTGTTGACGAAGTCGACAGTGAAGTTGCCTAATTCTACTTCAGAAGAATTTGCTCTGGTGTTGTTGATATAGTCGACAGTGAGAGTACGGCAGTTCAACTGACCCTCACCGGGATTCATGTTGAAAGTGGTTTCTTTGTCGCAACCGGCAAGCGCCATGGTGGTTGCGGCTGCCACAATATATGATAAATAATTATATTTCATGATATATTATGCTTTCTTAATATTCGAATGTAAGGTTATCTACAGTTAAGGTGGCTCCTCGGGAGCAACATTCATCCTTATTGCAATAATCAGTAGTCTTTATATCTCCTGTCTTATTGCTTGAAGTTATATATATTTTAAGTTTGGTTGCCTTGGGCTGGAACATGGAGGAACTGTATTTAATTGGAATTGCAAACTCGGTGTAATCATTGGCAGCGCCAAGTTCGATTTGACCGCTTCCAAGCACTTTGTCACCGTTAAGAATTTCAACAGTAATCTTTCCTTTTTCACCTTTATCCTGACTATCATTCTCATATATATAAAAGCCCTTAAGTTTAGCTGGTCGAGAAGCAAAGTCGATACCTTGCTCAGTCGATGTCCCTAAGTAAAGGTAACCAGCTGTTCTATTTGCAATAGAACTTGGCTTATTCGAGCAAAAATAATTAGAGAAATCGGTATTTCCAGTCTGTTTATTATCTGCAATAGATGGCCCATTTATATCCCATGCAACATTTCGAATAATCATAGCATTGTCTTTTGATTGACTTTTAAGATCTTTGTATATATCTGCAGTCGAATCGTAAGGACTTTGACCTATTCCAAGCCCTTTAGCTTCAGGCTGATGGGATTTCCAAGATAACGAAGTATTGTATACTGAAGGAATAAGATACCAACTATTCTTATTACTTGCATTTAGATTACAGGTCAAGGAATTTGAAGATACCCATCCTTGTGGCTCTTTTATATTCATTAAAAGAGTGGTCTGATGAGTTTTCCCAATTGTTGTTATTGTCCAAAGACCACCTTGATTAATAGTGGTATTTATCGTTTCCTTCAAATCTTCAAAATCACCGTTTGGAACAGGTGACTCTGTTTCCGTAATGATATTTCCATAATTGTTCCATACAGAATTCTTATCTGTTCCGGTGATTGATGATGTGATGTTATAAGTAGTGGCCGGAGTCAGTGCGGATAAAGTGACGATGCCGCTTGAAGCGTCTCTGCTTGCGATATTGAGTTCATCGCCATTGCCTTTAATGACAAGGTTATTGATGACTGCTGCCAATACGGATGGGTCAGTGGAATTCGGTGTGGTGACCTTTATATAAGCATACTTGCTGTAAGCATCATATTCAGCTATCTGATATACGGGGACGGTCACCGGCACCTGGAATTCGCCTACCAGTTTAGTATTTTTGTGGTATACTTGAATTCCGATGCTTGATTTGGTAGTTACAGGCAATTCGATCGTATATACATATCTCTTTTTCTCAAAAGCGCGTGTTGCGGTGTTTTCCTCGCAGCTGATGATTCTTGTAGATGTATAATATCCATCTGAACCTACAGACTGGAATGAGATGTCGGATTCGGGATTTGTTCCGTTATAGTCGAGAGTAAGCACAGCCTGGCCGGAACCATAGACTATGGTGGGTTCTCCAACCATGTCGAT
>CAMWQY010000144.1 GCA_947176355.1 uncultured Porphyromonadaceae bacterium | reverse complement strand
TGCGCGTTTTGCGAGTGCAAAGTTAGGAATTATTTTTGGATTGTGCAAATATTTCTGTAGTTTTTTTGTTTTTTTTATTTTGCGGGGTGCTGGAGTTGTTGCTAAGAGCAGGAGTAGAAACAAGAAAGGGAGCTACAGATAAATACTCTGCTACTCCCTTATTAGCAAGCTAAGCCAAAGATAAGTGCATATAAGCTTGGGGTTGAAATAAATAAGTACATTTATTATAGTATTGCGTTTTGCTTACATTTCATTTGCAAAGGTATAAAAATATTTCTTATTACCCAACCACACAAAATGCATTTTTAAACCAAGAAGCCAATAATAGGTGTCAAACTGACTAAAAATGGAGCTGAACAGACAATATTTTTACTCCGTAACGTCAAATATGCGACAGAGACATTCAAAAAAGTCAACAAAAATGATTAATTTTGCAATTCATAAGCGATTAAACGAAGTAGCTAACAAAAATTAATGGATTAAAGGCACCATGAAACTCCCCATATATAAACCGATATGGATTCAACTTCTCTTGTCGGCAATTTTGCTGGCAAACATCTCTTCTTGTAAAAAAAGGAGCGATACCTTAACGATGACTCCGATAATAGCCGAAATTAATGACACCCTGAGAGCAGGAAATATCACTAAGGCTATAGAGATGACAGATGCACTGAAGAAGAGAGCCCTCATTAACAAAGACTCTGCGCTATGGAGCGAAGCAATGGTGCAACAAGGAGTCAATTCGTATTATCTGGGCAATGCGCCACTCGTGCTTACATCATCTGACTCGGCTTTGATGTGGCTGGAGCGTCAGAAACCATCAAAAGAAAGAGCCCGGTTGCTGACGAAGGCATACCAGACACATGGCGCCTATTATGACCAGTATTATTTTAATCCTGATTCAAGTGCTTTATATTTTCGTAAAGCTGTAGACAATGCGGAAATGTCAGGCATCAAAGAGGATCTTCCACAGGCATATAGCAATTATGCTAACGCCATGAGAATGGCTGCAGCTCTTGACAGCGCAGCTTTCTATTACCATAGAGCCATCACTGTGGCAGACTCAATTGGACTGGGAACAGAACACTACATACCGCTATACAATGGCATAGCTTCTGTGCTAACGGACATGCGCGACTTCGACAACAGCGCATATTGGTGGGGAAAGTCAATGGGTATTCTTGAGACAATGAGCCAATACGATAAGTTTAATACCCTTACCGGATACGGGAATGACTTGTATTATCGAGAAGACTATGAAGGTGCTAATAATGTATTGCTACGCCTAAGGAACATGCTTGATTCCGTGCCTGGTTCAAGGTGGGAGACAATGTTTACGAATGTCAATCTTGCTGATTCGTATATAAGGCTGGGAGAGACATCAAAGGCTACTGATTTACTTGATTCTGCATCTAACTATTTCACGGAAGAGCAACCGAATCCCGTGGTGATGTCGTATATACACACCCTTCTGATGCGTGTAGCCATGGCCAAAGGTGAATATGAGCACGGAATCAATCTGGCAAAGATACATCCGGAAGCTGACACTCTAAGACTTGAGCAACACTTGGCTAGACTAAAGACACTTGAGGAACTATATAACAGTGTCGGCAATAACAGGATGTCGTACGTGACGAGATGCAGACATGATCATCTCAACGACTCATTGAGATCTGAGAAACTAAAACAGCAAATATCAGCTCTTAACGCACGATATCAGCGAGATCACCGCATACTTGACCTTGAGGCGAGTGCCACTCGTCAACAGGCGAACATCTACAAACTTATGGCAGTTATAGCAATCGCAATTGCCATTATAATTGCACTGATTCTATTCTATGTCATAAGACGCTCCAATATGCGAAGACGTGAGCAACGAATGATGAATAAGATCGTAAGTCTCCGACAGGAAAATCTACGAAGCCGTGTGACGCCTCACTTTATCTACAATGCACTGAACCATGAGCTATATAATGAGAAAAACGGCAAGCCTTCACATCTTGATGCATTAGTGCATCTTATCAGGCGCCAGCAGATCATCGCTTCAGAAATACTTGTGCCATTCTCAGAAGAACTGAATTTTACAGGCGACTACATAAAGGTGATAAGCGATAGCGGCAGGGCTCCCATTGATTATACCTACAACATCGAACAAGGAATCGACCTGGAATTCTTGTTCCCATCAATGACACTACAAATACTTGTAGAAAATGCCTTCAAACATGGATTCTCCACGCTTGCGCCCGATGCTGAACGGAAGCTATTCATTTCCATTGAAAGGATAAACGACAGTCACATTTCTGTAAGTGTCTTCAACAATTGTGGGACTGTGGTTTCAAAGGCTGAAAAAGGGGGTACCGGACTAAAGGTATTAGTAGAGACCATTCGCCTTATCAACGAGCATAATAAAGAACAGACTTCATTCCATTTAGACACGAATGCTGAACACTACGGACTAAAAGGATATAATGCCACTATAATCATCCCAAACAATCTCAAGAAATGACCGACAACAAAAATTTTTCAAAAATTAAAGCGATTATCATCGACGACGACTTGCCAAGTATAAAACTACTGTCTGACGAACTTATCAAGAGAAAAGACATAGAACTTTGCGCTACAGCAGAGACTCTGCAAGATGGAGAAAAGCTTATAGCCAAACATCGACCGGATTTACTTTTTTTAGATATGAATTTTTCAGAGGGGAACGGCCTGTCTTGGTATGAGGACACAACGCTTCCTGAAAACACGAAAGTAGTATTCCACACATGCTATCAGCGTTACATTCATGATGCGCTATCCTTACGAGTGTTTGACTTCCTTCTGAAACCATTTGAAGCTTCTGAACTGGACGTGATTATCAAAAGATTCAGAAATCTTCAGAACGACAGCGGAGAGGAGAGCAACAAGCTAATAGAAGCACCAGCCAATCTCCCTCCAAGTCATAACGGCTCACGGCTACTGTCGATAACTTCAGTGACAAATTCTAAAGTCATTGTGAATCCTGCCGACATAGTATATTTCAGATACCTATCCGAAAGAAAAATATGGGAGTGCGTATTCTATAGTCTCAAAAGAATCATTTTGAAACGACAGACTACAGCTGAGACTATCCTCGGATTTGGTCCTGATTTCGTGCGCACTCATAAGCACTTTATCGTCAATGTGAGATATATCGGAATAATCAACGGGAACGACTGCATCTTGCTTCCACCTCTTGACAACATTACAGAAATCAAGATCTCAAAAACATATCGGAGGGAATTGATGGATCGGTTTTATGATATTTAGTTGTGGAGTTGTGAAGTTGTGGAGTTGTGAAGTTGTGAAGTTGTGAAGTTGGGGAGTTGTTTAGTTGTTTAGTTGTGGAGTTGTTTATAATTTTAAACTAAGGGTTGTGGAATTCGGTTTTAATATAAAAAAGACCGATTATGACAAATACAGGTATTACCGAAAATAATGGTGGGAATCCTGCCGATATAAAAAAGAAGTGGAAAGACACTATTGAGAAGATTTTTAAAATTGTAGTTCCATTAGGAATCTCTACAGTGATGATAGTGTGGATGTCGCGTAAGGTGGATTTCCATAGGGTATGGAGCATCACTTCGCACGACTGCAACTATTGGTGGCTGCTTCTCGTAATGCTGCTGACGATGCTTTCTTATTCCATAAGGGGAATAAGATGGGGCTATCAATTGCGGGCAGCCGGAATACCACGAATGTCTGTGACGTCGGAAAGCGTCTCTATCTTTTCAGCATACGCAATCAATCTTCTTGTGCCTTATCTTGGTGAGGCCTGGAGATGCGTATATGTGGTGAGACGTGAAAAAGCGAAACTATCTACAGTAGTCGGCACTGATCTTGCCGACCGAAGTTCAGACTTCGTAATGATAGTCTTGCTTCTCGGTCTGGCACTTATTGTCGCAAACCCTGCTCTCACACACTTTTTCGATCAATATTCATTTGGACGCGATATCGAAGACATTCTCTCAAAATGGGAACTATGGACCGGAATAGGAATTGCCGCAATAATCTTTATCCTATGCGATATAAAATTTAAGGACTCAAAGTTTTTCAAAGGTATCAATTTGAGTATCTCAAGAATGTGGCAAGGCTTCAAAGTAATTTTCACAATGGAAGGAAGATGGACCTACCTATTTCTGACTATTGCTATCTGGGTATGCTATTTCCTCAAGATTTATCTGGTATTCTTCGCATTTCCATTTACAAGAGAGCTTCTGACCCATCCGGGATATGCCTACGGTTTGCTTCCTGGATTAGTGGCGTTTGTATTTGGATCGTTCAGTATGGCTATCCCAAGCAACGGAGGTCTCGGGCCATGGAACATTGCCGTCATGTATGCCTTGATGCTGTATGGAGTCGGGCATACGGATGCAGCAGCCTTCTCAATAGTAGCATGGAGCACACAGACAATCATGACCATTCTATTGGGAATATTTTCGATGATCTACATTGCTGCGACAAAAAGGAAAGTAACCGGGAAGGCAAATATGCCCAACAACATATAAAAATCGAAAACCTTGACGAGCTTAATATGTTTGAGTAGTATAACATTTTTGAGTAGTCTAACCTTAAAAACTTACCGTTATGAAAAACACTCGACTTATTAGCTTGCGCACAGCAGTTTGCGCTCTGATGTTGGCGGTAGCGACACCAATTGCGTTTTCCCAGACAGAAAACTCTGAGAAAAAAATCAAGGATCATCGTTCGAATCCGGAAGTGTTCTTCCTGCAGGAAGGCGACGTGCCAAACAGCCTCCTTATCCTTCCTCCTCCACCGGACGGCGCATCGATCACATTCCTCAACGACCAAGCCCGATATACATGGGGCAAGACAATGAGGAACACTCCACGTGGCGAACAAGCAGTGCAGGATGCAAGAGTTAGCGGAGATGGAGTGCCGAAAGCATTTTCAGAAGCATTCGGGATTGAAATAAATGCTCAGGATACTCCGGAGATCTACAAATTAGTGGTAGAAATGCGAGAGGATGCCGGTGATCTTGGAACACGCGAAGCAAAAGATTACTACAACCGTACACGTCCTTTCTGCTTTTATGATGAAGAGACCTGCAATCCTGAGCAACAAGAGGAATTGTCTACAAATGGTTCTTATCCGTCCGGACATACTTCAATAGGATGGGCGACGGCTCTCGTTTTGGCAGAAATCAATCCTGAAAGACAAAACGAAATCCTGAAAAGAGGATTTGACATGGGAGAAAGCAGGGTGATCTGCGGATATCATTTTCAAAGCGATGTGGATGCCGGACGCCTCACCGGAGCAATGACAGTGGCCAGACTGCATGCTGACCCTGCATTCCAGACGCAGCTTGACAAGGCAAAAAAGGAATTCAAAAAACTTAAGAAAGCCGGTAAAGTAGCCCAAGGGTCACCCGTCCCCACTCCAACTACAACCGATTAAGAGTAACTACACTTACATAAATTTATCCATTGATGGAATATTACCTTTCATAGCTCTTCCTCTCCCCTATCAATTTGACCACCCCGAATATTCACCTTGATTGCATCTATTCAGAAGCAATCAGCCTTAATACACGCTAAGCTATGAAAAGATCTACAATATTATTAATAGCCTCCACTCTCCTCACAATGTCAGCTATAGCCGACGATTCAATCCAAGCACCAAAACTTTCGTTCAAGCCAACTGGACGAGTACTTATGGATGGTGCATTCTACATGGGAGGCAATAAAGGGGTTGCGGAAGGCAGCGACACAAGATTTGTCGATGGAGTAGCAATTCCAGACGTACGACTTGGTGCAAAATTCACCTACGGGAAATGGAAAGCTAAAATTGATGTCGGTTTTTCCTACGGCAAAATAGGCTTGAAGGATACATACTTTGAATATGACTTCAACCCGGCAAATCTTGTCAGAGTCGGTTATTTCGTTCCGCAATGGGGATTGAACTCTGAGACCAGTTCTTCAATGAAATATACATACGAAGAACCGACATCAAATGAATTTTTCTATGCCAATCCTCGATTATTGGCTGCGATGTGGGTATATGACAAAGAAAAATATTTTGCAGGCACTTCTGTATTTGTAGAAGCCGGAGCTATGACCCAGAATGCAAATATAATGGGGAAACAGGCATGGGGAGCTCAGACACGACTCGTATGGCGTCCGAGACATTCCGACGGAGACGTAATCCAAATAGGCTCATCATTCAATTATTCAAAACCGACGGCAGATGATCATACAGGTTTTAATTACACTGCAAATTTCCCAAGCAGAGTATCAAAAGTCCCACTACTTGCAGCCAATATCGACCATGCCCGCGGCCTCTTCAAAATGACACCCGAATTACTGCTCATAAAAAACAGGTTTGCATTTGAATCTCAATATTACTATATGAATGTAGCGCGGAAAGACGGCTACCACAATTACCAAGCTCACGGAGCATACGGCATAGCAAGGGCTCTTCTTATCGGTTCGAAATATTGTTATTCACATGCCGACGCCGGAGTTGCCACACCGGCAAAAGGATCTCTTGAATTAGCTATCGGATACAATTATACCGATGCATCAGATTGGAAAGCGGGTATACGTGGGGGCATAATGCATGATGTCAACTGTACACTCAATTACTACATCAACTCATGGATGCTTGCACGACTCCGCTATTCATATACAACAGTGCATGACAGAGAGATAGAGGGAATGCTTCCAAGCCGTCACGTCAA
>CAMWQY010000143.1 GCA_947176355.1 uncultured Porphyromonadaceae bacterium | reverse complement strand
TATGAATATGTTCTACAGCATAAATTTTTAATTCAAAATTTTAACGAACTATTGTATTTAACAATGACACTTTTAAAATAGATATTGCTCATGCATCAGACATGAAACCGCATGAAAAGATGAGTGCTATATTAGCAGCTAATGTTTTTGGTGAAGCTATTAGAAAAAATGGTGGAAATGTTGAGTTAGTGGTAAGAATGATAATTGGTTGTCATTTCTTGACGGACTCTGAGCATAGTTTTGAAAATGCTATGATCCAGCTAATTCATGGGGATATAATTGATGCAGACAGATTGGATTATACTTTGAGAGATGTTTGGGCTGCAGGTTATAATACATCTACGATAAATGTTCAGAGATTAATTGATAATACTTTGATTGAAAAGGGTGAAGATGGCTTATATGAAGTTTGTTACTCTTCTAAAGCGTTAAATGAAATTGAATCGGTGCTCAATGTTAAAAGTTTCCAGAATCTCTATATTTTCTCTCATCATAAGAGTGTATATGAGCAAAAAATACTTATAGAATCAATGAAATCAGCATCTGAGTTTCATTGGTATGGAAATGTCAGCGAAGATAAAAACAGAAGAGACGAAGCACTGGGTAAGACTTGCGATGTAAATTCTATGTATACCACAGTTGAATGTAGTGCTTCTCACTATAAGATATGCCATCCTATGGATGATGATTTTATTGTAATGATGAAGTATATCCAAGACGATTATTATGTAAATCAATGGTTTAGTAGAAAATATTGCTTAAGTCCTTTATGGAAAACTAAAGCAGAGTTTTACTTCTTGTTTGGAGATCTTTTATCTAGCTTAGAAAAAGCACAGAAGAATGCGATTTTGGAATGGCTTGGAAATGGTATTAGACAAGAATTAAAACATAAATTTGAACTTTCTGATAAAGACTTATTGGTACTGCCTCAAAATGTCAAGTATTCTGAATTAGATCCTAAGCAAATCATGATTAAAATAAGAGAACAAGCACCGATTCCACTTTGTAACCTATCTCATGATGGTATTAGTGCAAGGGGCAGTAAGGCACCCTTCTCTTATATTTACACAAGAATTGATAATAATTCTAAAGAAGATTATATTGAATTTATAAAAAACAGAATATCTGAATTGATCAACTCAGATATTCTTAATGTTCATCCCGATGAAGAAATATAAAATAGGCTATACAACTGGTGTATTCGATATGTTTCATATTGGACATCTGAATATATTGCGAAGAGCAAAGGATTTATGTGAATGTTTAATTGTCGGTGTTACTACAGATGCCTTATGTTATAGTCGTAAGAATAAATATCCTATTATTAATCAAGAAGATCGCAAGGCTATAGTAGAAGCTATAAAATATGTTGATCAGGTTGTAGACCAAACGGATATGGATAAAATTAAGCCAGTTCTGGATTATAACGTAGATGTTGTTTTTGTTGGATCTGACTGGAAAGGGACTGACGCCTGGATAGAATATGAAAAACAATTTGCAAACGTTGGATGTAAGGTTGAGTATCTCAGTCATACAGATGGAATTTCATCTACAATTCTTAGAGAAAAAATAAATAGATAAATTAAAATCTTTGTGTTTTTATTCTAAATATCTAATCTTTATCCGATGTATTCATGAATTGGATAATAGCCTCATTAATTAAGGAGTCTTATGAAGTTAATAGAATTAATGAACTCAAAAGAGGATGAATGGGGATTTCTTGACCTTCAAAATTGTATATTGAATATTGCATTCTATATAGATAAGTTATGTAAAGAGCATAATATTGATTATTGTCTTATGGGTGGAAGTGCACTGGGCGCAGTGCGTCATAAGGGTTTTATTCCATGGGACGATGATCTCGACATCTTTATGCGTCCGCTTGATTATGAAAAATTCAAGGATGTTTTCCAAAAGAAGGGTGATCACGAAAACTTTTATCTTCAAGAATGGGGGGCAAGTAACGGAAAAATTTCAATGGCAAAGCTACGCCTTAACGGTTCGCATTATGTTGAAAAGGACTTAGAAGAATTTGATATTCATAAGGGAGTATTCGTAGATATATTTATCTTGCACTCCTGTCCAGATAATATTATAGGTCATTGGTGGCAATATCTATGGTCAAGATATATTGTAATAAAAAGTTTAGCAAATCGAAATTATAAAAGGAGAGGCATACTGGCAAATATTATACTTAAACCTCTCAGATGGCTACCCAAAAGGTTTTTGTTAAGTTTCTCACTAAAGCAAATCTACCGAAAATCAACAGTAGAGACTGAATATTACTGTCATTACTTAGGTAGAGCCGGATATTCAAAGGGGCTATATAAATCCAGTCAATTTAAGAATACCAAGTACTTACCATTTGAAAAAACTAAGTTGAAGGTACCTGAAAAGGTAGAAGAATATTTGAAAGATAGGTGGGGTGACTATATGAAAATCCCATCAATTGAACAAATAAAGCGTTATCAACATAGCAGCGATTGGACTGCAGATGGATCAAAGAATGGCATGGATAAAACACACATATATGCGGATGAATATAATCTAATAGGATAAGGTAAAAACTCCTTATTCTTAAAAAGAATGTATAATTCTGCTTAACTAATAAAATTCTTAGAAATAAGTTTTATCAAACTTGAAACTTTTCTTCAGACCAACTCATGGATAATTGTAAACGATTCTCTGTTTTGATGTCTGTGTATAAAAACGATAAAGTTGCAGATTTCCGTGTAGCTGTAGAAAGCGTATCTTTGAAACAGACATTGCATCCAAATGAAATCATTATAGTTATAGATGGTCCTATATCAGAAGAATTATCTGGAACTATTAAAAATTTGGAGAGAGAAATTCCCTATATTAGAACTCATTGGTTGCCTAAGAATGGAGGATTGGGAAACGCTATGAATATTGGGGTCAATCTTTGTAAGTACGACTTGATCGCCAGAATGGATGCCGATGACATTTCGACCCCGGATAGATTCGAAAAACAAATTTCATATATGGCTGCCCATCCAGAAATAGCGGTGTTAGGAGGTCAGATTTCTGAGTTTATTGGAAATGAAGATAATATAGTAGGGTATAGAAATGTTCCACTTGATCCTGACGAATGTCGAAAGTATTATCAAGACAGAGACCCTCTCAACCATATGACAGTGATGTTTCGCAAATCTGCAGTTCTGGATGCCGGCAACTATCAGACTTGGCATTTGGATGAGGACACATATCTATGGGGTCGACTATTAAAAAAGGGTTATAAGATAGCCAATCTACCGGATGTTCTCGTTAATGTAAGAGTGGGTGATGCCTTGTATGCTCGTCGTGGAGGATGGAAATACTTCAAGAGCGATACAGGAATTTTGAATTGGAAGTTAGACAATGGATTGACTTCTAAAAGTAGATTTCTCTACAATTATCTTGTACGTTTCGCGGTGCAAGTGCTGATGCCAAATAAAGTCCGGGCCTGGTTCTTCAAAAAGATGCTCAGAAATAGATAAAACTAAAGTCAAAACTTCTCCTACAAGCATAAAAGATGATTCCCTTGTCTTCCTTTCTGTAAGCGTCCAAAAATGACGTGTCCGACTGAATAAGATTTTTGACTAACTTCGCGGTGCAACTAAAACCAAGAAGTGTAAGCTATTATCTGCCCGTGAGGAAATGCTGATAGGATGAATTAACTTTGTGGCCAAATTCCAATACACGAGAATATGGACACGTCGAAAAAGTATTACGAGGACAAGATCCGCGACTTCAACAAGTACAGAAGAGGGCGGACACTCGCGCAGTTCTGCAAGGACGAGGGCATCGACTACGACTGGATGCGCACGATAACGCGCTCGCAGCTGCTGCTGTTCCTGACTGGAGCGGTACAGACAAAACTTAACATAGGATGAAAGATGACAGCATGCCGGCCGATTGAGGCGCGGAGGAGCTTGAAAGGACCATAAGCGACAGCTACCATCTTGTGGCGGAATCCCTGGAGCTACTGAACACCAAGGCGTCGATGCTGATAAATGAGATAAGGTCGGGGAGCCTGACCAGGGATGAGACAGAGGCAAGGCATGCAGAGATAAACGACCTGAACAAGCATGTCATGCACCTGAAGGAGGTCGCCGTGAAGGCTGAGGAAAAGCTTCGGGACTATAAGAACAATAATGCGAAAAATATCAATAAATCATAGTGAAATATTTGCGTATCTCGCTAAATTTCACTATCTCCTCGCCTTCATGTACTCGCTCGAGGAGAGCTGCAAGATGAACGGGCTTGACTTCGGGACATACATCGAGTACGTAATGGAGAGGATGGTGGCCGGAGAAAAAGACGCACGCTCACTTTTGCCTAACCGCGTCACCATACCCGCCGACTGGATCCCGGAAAGTCAGATTGACTGTCCCAGTCAGCAAAAAACCGCATAAATAAAGAAATTTTTTAACTCAGCCGATGCACAATCGGCTGAAAATCAGCTTCACGGGTGGATAATAGCTTACAACAATCCTCTATATAATATTGAATTATAAGTCTCATACCGAATCGGCGTGGGACTTGGCTTCATACTGATAATTGACAACCTCACAACTCCACAACTGATAACTGAAAACTTAAAATATATGAACGTTAAGAAGAATATACCCTTCTCGCCTCCTGATGTGACGGCGGCTGAGGCTCTCGAAGTGGCTGAGGCACTCAAGTCGGGATGGATTACTACCGGTCCCAAAACCAAAGAATTCGAGCATCTGATTTCCATGTGCTGCCAGACAGCACGATATGATGCGGAAGGAAAGCAACTGCCCACTACTGTTTGCCTCAATTCGGCTACGGCCGCCATGGAACTCGCCCTGCGTGTTCTCGGAGTAGGAGAGGGGGACGAGGTGATAGTACCAGCTTATACTTATACAGCCACAGCAAGCTCTGTTTGCCATGTTGGCGCCCGTCCAATAATGGTGGACTGTGCTCCCGGTTCGTTTGAGATGGACTATGAAAAGTTGGCTGAGGCTATCACTGAGAAGACTAAGGTGGTGATGCCGGTGGATCTCGGTGGAATTGTAGCGGATTATGATAAGGTATTCGCCGTGGTGGAAAGCAAGAAGGATCTTTTCCACCCCAATAACGACATACAGAAAGCTTTCGGACGCTGTATCGTGGTGGCAGACGCTGCACATGCTTTCGGGGCGATGTGGCACGGAAAGATGTGCGGAGAGATTGCTGATTTCACTTCATTCTCATTCCATGCTGTCAAGAACCTCACCACAGCTGAGGGGGGTGCCCTTACATGGCGTGCCCACGAAGGTGTAGATGACAATGCAATCTACAAGCAGTTGCAACTTCTGTCTCTGCATGGCCAGAATAAGGATGCTCTTGCGAAAACTAAACTTGGCGGGTGGGAGTATGACATCATCGGCACATGGTATAAATGTAATATGACGGATATTATGGCTGGTATCGGTCTGGCTCAGATCAAGAGATATCCGGAGATGCTTCGTCATCGCCGTCAGTTGATCGAACGCTATAACGTAGCTCTTGAGCCACATGGTATAAAGGTACTTCCTCATTACAGCAATACGCATTCATCGAGCGGACATCTGTATATGACCCGCATTCCGGGCATAACAGTGGAGCAACGGAATGATATCATCGTGAAGATGGCAGAACGTGGAATAGCTACAAACGTGCACTACAAGCCACTACCTATGATGACAGCCTACAAGGCCCTTGGGTATGATATCAAAGATTTTCCGAATGCATACGAGCAGTATCATAACGAGATTACGCTTCCACTTCATACACGGCTCTCGGATGAGGATGTGGACTACATACTCAGCAATTTCATTGAAATAATTAATTCGCTTTGAAAAGACTTTTTGATATCGTAGCGAGCGGACTGGGGCTTATTGCCCTGAGTCCGCTTTTTGCCGTTTTGGCGGTATGGATAAAGGCTGACTCCAAAGGACCGGTCTTCTACCGGCAAGTGAGAGTAGGGAAGGGGAACAAGGATTTTCGTCTTTTCAAGTTCCGCTCGATGCGGCCTGACAGTGACAAGTTAGGACTTATCACTGTAGGTGGTCACGATCCACGAGTGACACGATCGGGATATTACATACGAAAGTATAAGCTTGACGAATTCCCACAACTTATAAATGTCTTCAAGGGGGATATGAGTCTGGTCGGACCACGTCCGGAAGTGAGAAAATACGTTGAAATGTATTCGCCTGAACAGATGCGTGTGCTTGACGTACGTCCCGGTATCACTTCACTGGCTTCTATCCGCTACCGCAATGAAAACGAGATATTGGCGGCTGCAGAAGATCCCGATAAAGCCTACATAGAGCAAGTGATGCCCGATAAATTGGCCATTGACTTAGAGTATGTCGGTAAAGCAAATCTTTGGACGGATATAAAGCTTATTTTCTCTACTTTTAAGGAGATTATTACTAAGTGAGTTGGGGGGTTGTGGGGTTGTGGAGTGACAGAATAATTCAAAATTGGCTTCGCCCAAGCTAAAGCAAGTCTAAATTAAAAATAATTCCAAAATAGAATTACATGCGAACCTTCAAGGACCTATTGAAATGGTATTTCTCCCGCAGGGCATTGCCCTACTGGAGCATACTGCTTCTGGACTCGGCCTTCGTGCTGTTTTCCGGACTTCTGGCCTACACCGTGCACCACGGTTCCGACCAGACCTCCGACGTCTTCCTGCCGCTGGTGGCGACACTTGGCGTCTTTCTCATCTGCTTCGTCGTGTCGTTCCGTCTCTTCCACACCTACGACGGAGTCATCCGGTTCTCCTCATTCAACGA
>CAMWQY010000142.1 GCA_947176355.1 uncultured Porphyromonadaceae bacterium | reverse complement strand
CCTTCGCCCTTTACTTCAGCCCAAAGCTCTTCGTTAGATTTAGATACCTCTGCAATGGCCTCCTGATTGGCAGTATAAATCTGAGACATCTGAGTAGTCAGGCCATTTTCGCCATAGATAGCTTCCCAAAGCTCTTGGCTTGATTTAGACACTTCTTCAATAGCCTCCTGATTGGCAGTATAAATCTGAGACATCTGAGTAGTCAGACCATTTTCGCCATATACTGCTTCCCAAAGTTCCTGGCAGTTTTTAGCTACTTCTTCAATTTGTGTCGTACTGGTAGTCAATACTTGAGAAAGCATCTCTTTAGTCTCTTCGATCTGCATGTAGATCTGCTCGATTTCGTTGTCTACCTCAGTATTTGACTCTTCGCACTGATGAAGCACTTGAGTTACGAACTCCTGAGTCTGTTCAAGCTGCTGATAGAGTTCCTGGATATATTGAGCGTTTTCAGCGATAGAAGTGGCTGCATTGCCTACGATGCCGATTTCTTCACCGTTGAAAGTGATGTTCTTGACGTCATTATGACCAAGTGTGATAGTTGTTCCATTCTGGAGAGTTATCACCATGTTGTATTCAGTTTCATCCTGAGCGAATCCATTGAATGGAAGTATTGATGCAAGAGCAATTGCTGCAGTTGCTGATATAGTCTTTTTCATTTCGTAGTCTGAATGTTGATTGTTACTTTTTAATTTTGAATGAATTGTTTGGAGTGCGGACAATGTAGTAGCCGGGAGCAAGGTCGCTTAGTTGTAAAGTGACGGTTGTTGACTCGTCAGCCTTGAAAGAAGCTACGTGTTGACCTTCGATTGTGTACACGTCTACAGGTGTACCGGGGAGGAGTCCGCTTAATGTTGATCCTTCGACTTTGATTTCGTCGACGCCGGTTCCATTAGAAGGAATGAAGTCAAAACTTTTGACATCTTCAGCAGGCACAGATATTTCCATACGCATTGTCTCCACTACAAGAACATTGTCTTGATACGTGATTACAGGGCTCTCGTCAAGTGGAAATTGTGCCTCTATGCCAGTCTTCGTGATGATGACCATGCGGGCTTGTTCAGCCAGGACCGCTGAGACTCCAAGTAGTAGCATTGCTACGACTGAGAAAGCACGAATTAGTGAATTTTTCTTCATCTGCAATTTCTGTTTTACAGCGGTTTATTTTGTTGGTTTGTTAAAATCGGGTGCAAAATTAGTATAAATTTCTGACGTGGCAAAATTTTTAACTATTTTTATCAAAATATTAAAGAAAAATTTTGATTTCTTCAATCATTATATAGAAAAATAGGGAGAATCGACCGATTCTCCCTATTTTTTTATTGCAATTTGCCAAAATGCTTTCTTCTTTCAATCTTTATTAAAAGGGGGTGGAGTCCCGGGATCTGAGTCGTCTTCAGATTCAGGTTTCTTTAATTCAATACCTTTGCGGTTTTCTTCCTCTTTCTTGTTTATTTCGATGATCTCATCAGTTCTGCTTTTCCATTTGCGCGGACCAAGAATAGCCTTTACATCCTCGTTGTAGATCACTTCCTTCTTCACAAGAAGATCCCTTATTTGATTATGCTGGGCGGCATACTCTCTTAAAATTGATTTAGCACGCTCATATTGCTCATTGATAAGACGTATTACTTCGTCGTCAATCAGTTTGGCAGTTTCTTCTGAGTATGGCTTCGTGAATCCATAATCCTGCCCGGTAGAGTCATTATAATTGACGTTTGGAAGTTTATCGCTCATACCATACACCATTACCATGGAGCGAGCCAATTTAGTTGTCTTTTCAAGATCGTCGGAAGCCCCGGTTCCAATCTTGCCGAGGAAGACTTCTTCAGCGGCTCGTCCGGCAAGCATTCCACACATTGTGTCAAGGAGAGCTTGGGTAGGAATAATCTGGCGAGCTTCCGGGGCATACCAGGCAGCTCCCAATGCTCTGCCACGCGGTACAATTGTGACTTTTACAAGTGGATTGCCAAACTCTGTCATCCAACTGATTGTGGCATGTCCTGCCTCGTGAGTCGCAATTGCAAATTTCTCATCGTCGGTGATGACGCGTGAGCGTTTTTCAAGACCTCCTACTATTCTGTCGATTGCTGCCATAAAGTCGTCCCAGTCTACAGCCTGCTTGTTGTTGCGTGCAGCGATAAGCGCAGCTTCGTTGCAGACATTGGCGATGTCTGCTCCCGAAAATCCTTGGGTCTGGCGAGCCAACTGTTCTACATCAAGGTGTGAATTAGTCTTGATCCTTCTAAGATGCACATTGAATATCTCCACGCGGTCTGATAGTTCCGGAAGGTCTACATATATCTGGCGGTCGAAACGTCCCGGACGGAGAAGTGCTTTATCAAGCATATCTGCACGGTTGGTAGCAGCAAGCACTATTACTCCATTGTTTGATCCAAAACCGTCCATCTCTGTAAGCATCTGGTTGAGCGTGTTCTCACGCTCGTCGTTGCTTCCCATATTGGGGTTTTTGCCTCGAGCGCGACCGACTGCATCAATCTCATCTATGAAGACGATGCATGGCGCTTTGTCTTTAGCCTGCTTGAAAAGGTCGCGTACTCGGGCTGCTCCGACACCCACGAACATCTCTACGAAGTCTGAGCCTGAAAGCGAAAGGAAAGGTACTCCTGCTTCTCCGGCTACAGCTTTGGCAAGAAGAGTCTTACCGGTTCCCGGAGGACCCACCAAGAGAGCGCCTCGTGGTATCTTTGCTCCCAACTCTGTATAACGTTGCGGGTTCTTCAAGAATTCCACAATTTCTTCTATTTCTACTTTAGCTTCTGCAAGACCGGCTACATCCTTGAATGTGACGTCTGTGCCATTGTTCTTGTCGAATATTCTCGCCTTTGACTTGCCGACACTAAATATACCACCGCTTCCGCTTCCGCCGCCACTCATGCGTTTTTGCATATAGAAGATGAAGAACGCGATGAGAATGAAGGGACCGAAATACCAGAAGAATTTCATCAGGTCGCTCCCTTTTTCATATTTAACTGTCAACTCAGGTTTCCCTTCGGCGGCAAGCTGTTCGTTCCAAGCGTCGATTTTGTCTTGGATCTTGTTGGTGCTCGGTATATTGGTCTTGAGCCTTTTTTCAGAATCCACACCTTGCACATCATCGTGCATGTTCTGTTTCTTAGCGCCTTCTTTAGTCAGGACTCCAATGGCAATGCCGGATTCCGGCACGACCTCTATCTTAGAGATTTCGCCCGATTTGGCTGCATCTTCAAATTCTGTCCAGTCTACACTTTTTGTCTGGCTGCTGTCTTGGAAATAGTAGAGGCCAATGAGACATGCCACAATTAAGATGTACATCCAGTACATCCCGAACATCGGACGCTTGTTAGAGCCTCCGTTTTTATTATTTGGAAGTATTCCCATTTCTTTTGAGTTGTCAGTTATTCGAAATTAATCAATGTCTGGAATCAGTGTCGTCTCCGCATCGCTCCATAGCTCTTCAAGCCGGTAGAATTCGCGCACCTCAGGCAAAAAGACATGTACCATAATGTCGCCGTAATCAATCACTATCCATTGGCTGTTGCGGTAGCCATCGTAATTTATGGGTTTGTCACCGGTCTTTTTTTGCACTTCTTCTCGAACACTGTCGGCTATTGAACTGACCTGGGTAGTTGATTTTCCCGTACATATCACAAATTTTCCGGTTGGCGCGCCGTCCACTTTCGCAAGGTCGAGAACGGAGATGGCAAAACCCTTCCTATCCTGAATTGCTTCTATTATTTCTTTTATCATTCTGATATATATGTTCTTAATATAAAAATTAGGGGGGTATCGCATACTATTGATGCAACACTCTCCCTAATTATAACAAATATCAAGCCAATTTGATTACAAAAACTTTTCCGTGTCTCAAATCTCTCTTTGCCTTAGATGTCTTTTATGACTCAAAAATGTTGTCGTAGCGTTGGCCGACTATTCGCCAATCGACTATGTGCCATTGCTGGTCAATGTAGTCCGGACGACGATTTTCATAGTCGAGATAGTAGGCATGTTCCCATACGTCTATACAGAGTAGGGGAGTGAGTCCATCTTTCAGAGGAGACTCAGCATTATGGCCCTGAGTTATGATGAGTTTGCCGTCAGCATCAGCGGAAAGCCATACCCATCCGCTTCCGAAGAGTGTCTTTCCTGCCTCCTTCATGGTTTCTTTGAGGTTCTCGACGCTCTCGAAAGTCTCCTCTATCTTCTTTCTGAATGCACCTTCAGGTTCATGTTGTCCTTCCGGATCAAAAGTGAAGAAATAGAAGATATGATTCCATGCTTGGGATGCATTGTTGAATAGTATTCCATCGCTTTTCACTACTATTTCATCGAGAGGCATTTCTTCATACTCTGTTCCCTTGATAAGGGAATTTGTAGTATCAAAATAAGCTTTTGTATGTTTACCGAAATGAATGCTGACAGTTCTTTCTGAAATGAAAGGCGCCAAAGCATCTGGGGAATAGGGAAGTTTTGGTTGTGTCACCATAGTGTTTAAGAGTTTATAAAGGTTAAAAGGTTAATTTGGGGTTGTTTATTTTGATATATCATGATTCATCATGGTAAATCATGGTACATCATGATATATCATGATAGTTGATAGTTAATCGTTGATCTTGGCTTGCTCAGCTTCTTCATATTTCTTAAGCAAAGCATTAGCTTTCTCAGTCTCAGTCGTGATATCCGCAGCATTTGCGAGAGCCTCTGACATAGCCACGCCATTGCATCCTGCATCCATAAGAGGAGCGATATCATCATAAGTGATGCCTCCGGCAGCCACGCGTGGAAGTTCCATCTGCTTGTCTTCCATATATTGGCAGAGCTCTTTTATGCCATCTACGCCAAGGGCATTTTCACCGTTTTTATAAGGCGTCATCACTACATAGTCCACGTCAAGTCCTTGAAGAGCTGCTATCTGGTCTTTGGTAGACACTTCTACGCCTACAACTGCGGCTGCCCCAAGAGCCATGCGTGCATGTGAAGGAAATTCACTTCCCTGACTAAGCTGGACGCCTCCCATATTTATTTCTTTGGCAAGCTCCACTTTGTCTTTGAGGATAAGGAACGCCTGCTTCTCCAGACAAGCCGGCATCACCTTCTCTACCAAAGCCTTCACTTCCTCATCGCTCATTCTTGCAGGGTCAATTGTAATCCAATTTCCTCCGGCAGCAAGCACTTCCTTTATCTGATCTTCTACACTGCGCTTGGCAGCATTGTCAGTAATATATTGCAACATAAGTATTAAATTTAAGGTCTAACAAATTGATTGTTAATAATTAATCGTCAAGTATTTGGTCGTTGTTCACTGCTCATCCCCTTGTCATTTTCAGGCAGAGAAGACTCAATGGCTTCGCGACATTGTGCCATCAACACCTTAGTGTTGAAACCCTTTTCTCCCGGCATAATAGGGGGATGAATAGTGATTGTAATCCTTGTGGGGCGGATATTATAAGTATAGCGAGGCATAGCCTTGAAAGATCCGTCGATTGTGATCGGCACTACAGGGAGTCTGAACTCAGCCGCAAGCATGAATGCTCCTCGCTTGAAAGGGATCATCTTTCCATCCCATGTGCGGCTACCTTCCGGAAAAATCACAAGCGAACGCCCGCTCTGAAGTTTCTTTTCAGTCTCCTCAATAGTATGGCGGATATTGGAAATGCTTTGGTCATCTACGAAAACGTGTCCGGCTTTCTTACATGCCCAGCCCACCATAAAGATATCTTCCAATTCCTTCTTCATCATCCAGATGAATTTATGGTTTAGATATCCATATATCGACCAGATGTCGAAGGCTCCCTGATGATTGGCAGTGAAGACATACGAAGTTTTCTTATCTATGTTTTCTCTGCCTACCACCTTAACTCTCACTCCGGCGATAGCGCAGCAGAATCTACTCCAATAGTGAGCCGGCCAATAACCCCACACTTTCGATTTTCCTAATGAACATCCGATTATTGTGACGATTGCGGCTATCAAAGTAGCCACCAAAAAGATTGGAGCGGCAATCAGCCACTGATAGATTCTATATAGCACTATCATCTTTTAATAGAACTGTAAATCAAAATTCAAAATTTATTTTTACTCTTCAGGCGTCGGAGCAATCAGTTTATATCCTTTGCCATGTATGTTGATGATCTCGATGCTTGGATCCCCTTTGAGAAGTTTGCGAAGTTTGGTGATGTAGACGTCCATTGATCGGGCATTGAAGTAGTTGTCGTCTACCCAGATCGTCTTCAGTGCATAGTTTCGCTCCAGGATGTCATTGACATGAGAGCAAAGCAGAGCAAGGAGTTCAGATTCCTTGGTAGTAAGCTTTTGGGTTGAATCGCCGGATACAAGCACTTGCTTCTGGGTGTCGAAAGTAAATTTTCCTATTCGGAAGAGTGTCACTTCGCGTTCCTTTTTTCCTTTTACTCGTCGAAGGATGGCATCTATGCGCACTACGAGTTCCTCCATCGAGAAAGGTTTGGTGATATAATCGTCAGCTCCTATCTTGAAACCTTCGAGGACATCGTCTTTTAAATTCTTGGCTGTAAGGAAAACGATAGGGACCTCACCATTTACGTTTCGTATCTCTTGAGCTAATGTGAAACCGTCTTTCTTCGGCATCATGACATCGAGTACACACAGGTCGTACTTTCCTTTAAGGAAGGCTTTGTAGCCCTTTTCTCCATCAGGAAAAAGGTCGGCATTAAATCCTTTCGCCTGGAGAAACTCTCTCAGGAGCATTCCAAGGTTCTCGTCGTCTTCACAGAGCAGTATTTTAATTTTTTCTTCCATGGCTTATTTTTATTTAAGTATTAAATTAAAATTTATTATCCTTTTTAGTTATTTCCAATTATTCTTTTTAGTCCTATTAGCC
>CAMWQY010000141.1 GCA_947176355.1 uncultured Porphyromonadaceae bacterium | reverse complement strand
AGGTGATAGTCCTCGCTCCGGTTTGCCGTCCCGGTTGGTTGATCGAAACTGAATGTATGGCAATTAAAAAAGCCGACAATCCTGAATATGCGGCGTACTGAGGTCATAATATTTGTCTCGGCAATACTCGTGACCCTGATGATAGGGCTCTCGTCGCTGCTTCCGACAGACATATATTCATCAGCCGGGTGGAAAGTTTTATGGATAGTCATTGCAGCGGCAATGACAATTGGAATAATAATGGGGCGTCTCTGGCGTAATTGGACCGCTTTCATCATGCATATTTCATTCCTGTGCATGATAGCGGGGGGCTTCTGCAACTCTCTCTTCTCGCGCCAAGGGACGCTCCATCTTTTACCTTCCCAGACAGTAGACTATTTTATTTCAAGCGATGGGAAAAGACTTCAATTGCCCGAATCCGTAACATTGCTGTCGTTTGCCCTTGAATATTATCCGGGGATGAATTTTCCAAAGGATTTCAAGTCGGAATTGATTTCATCTTCCGGCGACTCCATCCACATATCCATGAACCATATAGGGCAACTCGATAATTATCGTCTTTATCAGACTTCCTACGATGAGCAAGGGGGCACAGTGTTGACTGTTTCATACGACCCTATAGGAATGACTATCACATACACAGGTTTTTTGCTCTTTGCCATTAGTGGCATTTTATGGTTGGGAAAGACATATTGGAAATCTCGATTTAGAAAGAAAAACATCTCTACCTGCATTATATTTTTCTGTGTATACATCGGCACGGGAACAGTTTCAGCCGTTCCTGCTGTAGAGACTCGCTTAGCTGACTCCTTAGCCTCTCGTCAAGTGCTTTTCAATGGCGAGACCGTTTCTTATACAAAATTTACCGACCGTCTCACTTATAAACTGACGGGGCAAGGAAGCGTATCAGGGCTATCTCCCGAAGCCTTCATTGCATCTCTGATCAAATACAAAGAGGAATGGAGTAAAGTGCCATTCATCATGATCAAAAGCGAACGACTCAGAAAAGCTATGAATATTGAAGGGAAGTATGCTTCAGTTGCTGATTTTTACGATGAACACGGAGATTATATCCCGGGTCTATTGTATCAAGGAGGATCCGGGGCACTCGATAAAGATATCTTGATACTCGATGAGAAGGTGGCTTTGCTGATTGATTTATGGGATGGGAATCTATTCACTCCCCTGAAATCCCATTCACGCAATTTAAGGTCAAATTTTTCGATTAAATCGGAGATTTTTTACTATCGGATCAATCCATTGCGGATACTTTTTATATCCGCAATACTCTCAGTAGCACTCATACTTTTATCCTTGATATTTAAGAGGAATTTACACTTATTTCCTCTTATCGCAATTATCGGGATCGGGGGAATAATCGCTTATGTGTGGTTATGGTATATATCAGGGTCCGTACCTCTGGCAAATACCGGGGATATAATGGAATTTGTAGGTGTATGTATTATTTTGCTGTCAGGAATGATGGCGTGGCGTAAGGAATCAACCTTACTTGTAGCTCTCGGTATGGCATCTGCCTCATTTTTGCTTCTTGTGGCATTGCTTGGAATGAAGGATCCTGTCCTTAGTCCGATTATGCCGGTTCTGGCTTCCCCCTGGTTGTCCGTGCATGTGTCGCTCGTGATGCTTTCATACTCCATTTTAGGATTCACATTGCCGATAGCGATATGCGCCATTGTGCTTCCTGCCCGAAGGAAAGAGCTCGTATCGCTCGCTCTTAAGCTTCTTGCTCCGGGTATTTTCCTGCTCGGGATGGGAATAATAACAGGAGCAATGTGGGCAAATGTGTCATGGGGAAGATATTGGGCATGGGACCCTAAAGAGACATGGTCGCTTGTCACTCTACTCCTCTATTCTATCCCGCTTCACAAATATTTCAAGCTACAAGGAATACCCTTATTCTGCAGCATCTACCTGATATTCGCTTTCACCTCCGTGATTATGACCTACTTCGGCGTCAACCTACTCCCTTCCCTCCACGCATACAACTGAAACCATATTATAGAAATTTGAAAACAAAAATGCCGACAAGTACGTTTTATTGATGAATTATGAATCAAATAATCCTAAAATAATTTCACTATGAGCTTCATTTGGTATATACTTATCGGAATAGCATCCGGCGCTGTAGCCGGCAAACTCATGCGTGGCGGCGGCTTCGGCTGGATCGTCAACCTTATCGTCGGAATCATCGGAGGCGTACTCGGAGGCTGGCTCTTCGGACTCCTCGGCATCACCACGACCGGAATAATCGGCAACCTGATCACCTCCGTTGTAGGAGCCATCGTCCTACTCTGGCTCGTCGGCCTCCTCTCCCGCTCCACCCACCACTAAATTTTTAAACTTTATCAAGTAAAAGTTAAGGGTTATTAGGTCGTTAGGTTAATGGGTTATGGTTGAGATATTATCTTATCTAAGAATTATTTAAGCCTCGTGTACTATCCGTACACGAGGCTTAATTTATTTTTGTTGTATTCTAATAATCCGTTCTATTTCACTTTTCTCCAGTCGAAACAACTCCCCTTCTTCACCCGGTGGAGCACTTAAGGCGGCAAGATATGCAGACAATTCCTTTGATACGTATTGCATATCCGGCAATAAATACCTTATCTTTAATTTCGACCAATAAATTTCCACCTTCTCCCTCAATTCTGAAATATCATTATACCCATCGATAGCTTTATTACACCATCCGGCTACTATGCCAAAAGTCTCATCCATTGGCCTCAACGGCAACTCTTTACCATAGTTAATGTAGTTGCAAAAGCCTTCCGGATCGTATGCCTTCCAGTTAGCGGCATCCTTCTTTGACGACTCCTTAGCCCAGTTGCTGATCCATCTTCGAGCTTTCGACGCAGTAGAGTTTGAAAAGACCAAGGCGAACTCCGAGTCAATTCTTTTTTCAGAGTCATGTTCTCTTAGTATCTCGGAAGAATGTGTATATTTTCTCAGGATATTTGAAAAATCAAGATTCTTTTGATTCTTATAATCCATCCGTAATTCTGTAAGAAGCAACCTCCGGTTGGTCATCCTTGAATCCAATACATCCGCTATTCCTACCACGCCGTCTGACGTACAGTCATTTGATAGCTTAGTATTTCTTTCATACTCATCAAGATCAATCGAAGGAATATCTTTTCCCTCGAAATATCCCTTTCCAGGATAGTCTTTCTGAGCCAAGGATGCCAGATCGCTGCCGAATGACTTAAACAGAGGATGAGTCCTAAGATATTCAGAGCACAAATATACTTCTTCCATAATTAGGAGAGATCATTTGCAGTATAGCCGTCAATACGGTCGAGGGCAATGTTAAAACTCTCAAAAATTCGAGAAATATCATTTCCGGAATTGACGTAGGTATATCTTAATTCACCCGGCTCTTTGATAGCCTGATAGAAATTTGTAATGTCAGACAGCCCTTCTGCCTCAGCCATCGTATTAATCGCTGCAACCATATCCGGATCATGGCTTGCCACCATAATCTTCGTACCGAGCAATTTCTGAATAAGCACGAGTACTTTCGCGAATTTTACAATCCATTGGGGATGCAGATGCGCCTCAGGCTCGTCAATCATTAGAAGTGTTTCAGAATCAATATATCCGTTTTGTAAAAGTCTCAATAAATATGCAAACGACTTCATCCCCGTAGCTACTTCATCAACAGAGATATTCAACCCATCAACTTTTCTGACATAACGAAGTTCCTTCTGCCCAACACCTTCATCTTTTAGAATTACATCTCCACCCAAAACCATAGTTATCTCTCTGACAATACGCAATACTTCTTTGGTCATAGGACTAAACGACCTATAAAGCATTCCATTGAAGCCACTCCATAATTTATTGCCTCCAAAATTGGAAATTGCCATTGGAGAATCTATATATATCGCTCTTTTGAGTCCCATTGGCGCAAGGAACCTACCCAAAATACGATCAGTCACTATCAATTTACCGTCGTCATCACAAAGGCGCGCACCATCGGAATCTACAATATATTCATAATCATGGTCTATTAGATCTGTACCGTTTTCATTCAACTGCATTTTCATCGGACCTTTACTCTTTATATCTAAATTATTCTCTATAATTCTATAAAGATCCTCAAGTGGACATTCTCCCTTTCTTCTATCTCCATAATTGATAGCATTTGACAGGAACTCCTTTTCCTTGCCTGCAAAGGCATCAAGTTTCTCTTGAACACCATTACCTTCATCTGCCACTCCTAAGGCATCCCACAGTTCATTTTTATATTTGTCCAGAAGATCGGTAGACAAGGACTCCTCTATTGAAGAACTTATATTCTGGATTCTTTCCTGAAACGCGGATATTTCATATTCGAGATTTCCATTTAGGCGAGGAACACTTGGAAGAACATTGCTTTTTGTCCAGAAGGCAATTCTTCTTTCTACTTCAAATAATCTTCTGTTACGATCATAAATGGTGACAGCTGTCTCCCTATCTACTATATGATCATATTTGTTGCTGTATCTTACAAAACCATAAAGCCAACGTGAAATAGTTGACTTGCCACAACCGTTAAGACCTGCGAGTACTGTCAGACCATCAAGAACAATATCTGCGTTCTTGATGGCATGGTAATCTTCTAATGTAAATCTGTATGAATTCATTTGAAGCATATTATTATTTAACTGCAAAAGTAAGTCTTTTTAATGAGAATATCAAGTTATTTTCTCCAAAATACCTTATTTTTAGGAGAAAATACGTATCTTTATTGTTCATGCCCAAACATAACGCCTATATTGGGAGAAAACATAATTGTAAGCCCCCCGTCGCATTCAATGCGGCGGGGGGCTTCAAAATTAAAGAAGATAGATGTTTATCTAAATTTTCGCACTACGCATCACGCACTACGCACCACGCACCACGCATCACTCTGTCAGATCGGAGGGAAGCACCGGCATCGCTCCTTTCTTGGTGCAGACGAATGCTGATGTGCGAACTGCGATTGAGTGAGCCTCAGGAACTGACTTGCCTTTGAGGATGCTTGCGATGAATGCAGCGGTGAATGAGTCGCCTGCGCCTACAGTGTCGGCTACCTCTACCTTCGGTGTCGGCTGGAAAGACACGTTGCCCGGGGTGAAAACATAGCTGCCGTTGACGCCACAAGTAAGGATCAGCATCTTAAGGTTATATTTGCCAAGAAGGATCCAGCACTTGTCCTGAAGGTCGATGCCCGGATATCCGAACATACGGCTTACTGTCACTAACTCCTCATCGTTGATCTTAAGGATGTTGCAACGTTCCATTGAGTTGCAAAGAATCTCCTTAGTATAGAAGCCCTGACGAAGGTTGACATCAAACACCACCAGAGAGTCTTCCGTCTGAGGCATAGCGTCAAGAAATTTGTTGATAGTCTCACGTGACACAACATTACGCTGTGCCAACGAACCGAAGCAGACAGCCTTGGTCTCCTTTGCCAATCCTTCGAGAGCCTCATTGAAAGGGATATTATCCCATGCTACATTCTCCTTGATGTCATACATTGGTATACCTGCCTCGTCGAGCTCGACCTGCACCGTACCGGTCGGATAAGGTACAATAGAAATCAGCTGGTTGAGACCCTTTGATGTAAGGTTATCAAGAATCTCCTTGCCGAGGTGGTCATCACCTACAGCGCTTACTACACAGCTTGGAAGTCCGAACTGCGACACATGATATGCAAAGTTTGCGGGGGCACCGCCGATTTTCTTTCCTTCAGGAAGGATGTCCCAGAGGGCTTCACCCATTCCAACTACAAAGTCTTTCATGATTTATATCTTTTTCAAATTATTCTCAATTCTCAATTCTCAATTATTTTTAATCTTAAGCGTATAGAATGCAAGGTAGATTACTCCGAGGGTCATCACTGCAACAGCGCCTGCCACTCCTACTGCATCCTGTGCGAAGCCCATGCAAAGCGGGAACACTGTGCCTCCGAAAAGACCCATGATCATAAGACCTGAAACCTCGTTCTTCTCCTTCGGCTGGCGGTTGAGAGCCTGAGCGAACACAACGCTGAAGATATTCGAGTTTCCAAAACCGATGCAGGCGATAGCCGCAAGCACAAGGAACTGGGAGGATGCTATGAAAAGACCTATCATACCGAGCATCATGCAGAACACGCTGAACGCAAAGAATGATTTTGCCGACATCTTGGCAAGGATATATGAGCCTAAGAGGCAACCTCCTGTACGGAAATAGAAGTAAATCTGAGTTCCGATCACTGCATCTTCTACGCTTAGACCGAAGCGTTCGGTAAGGATTTGGGGAGCGAAAGTATTAGTACCCACGTCAATACCCACATGACACATGATGCCAAGGAAGCAGAGAAGCACAAAGGGTATGCGGAGGAGAACCACACATTCTTTGAAGCCGGTCACCTTGTCAGGCTGTTCTTCAGCAATTGGAGTCGCTCCGAGAGCAGCAATGGAAAGGAGGCAGACTGCAGCGAAGATTGGGAATACTACCCTCCATTCCAAGCCAAACGTAGGCATCAGCATGGCTGCGCCCCAGGCCATAAGATAGGGAGCGAGAAGAGAAGCGAGAGCCTTCACAAACTGACCGAAGGTAAGTGTAGACGCAAGGCGTGACGGATTTATGAGACCTGATACAAGAGGATTAAGCGATGTTTGCATCACGGCGTTGCCGATGCCAAGCAGTGAAAATGCCACGAGCATAGTGTAATAGCCGGTATGGAACATCGGAATTACGAGGGATACCAAAGTGAGGATAAGCGACAGGAGAACGGTCTTCTTACGCCCTATCTTATTCATCAATATGCCGGTAGGCACTGAGAAGATAAGAAACCAGAAGAATACGAGAGAGGGTATGAAACCGGCCTGAGCGCCGGAGAGATTGAGGTCTGCTTTTA
>CAMWQY010000140.1 GCA_947176355.1 uncultured Porphyromonadaceae bacterium | reverse complement strand
TGCGAAATTTAAATTTCAATTTGCATATTACCCAATTATTTTGTACTTTTGCAAGTTGAAACGGGAGACGACGAAAAATCGTCTCTTCCAACGTGCTTAAACAACCGATAACAATACCTTTATGGACATTTCATACAAGTGGCTTAAACGCTATATCAGTTTCAAAGAGTCGCCCAAAGAATTGGCGGCAGTGTTCACTTCAACAGGTCTTGAATGCGACCAGATTGAGGAAGTGGAATCCATACGCGGAGGCTTGCGAGGTCTCAAAATAGGCAAGGTGCTGACTTGCGAGCCTCATCCGAATTCCGACCACATGCACGTGACTACTGTCGACATAGGCGCCGGAGACCCGATTCAAATCGTATGTGGAGCTCCAAACGTTGCCGCCGGGCAGACAGTGGTAGTCGCAACAATCGGCACAGTTCTCTACGACGGCGATAAAGAAATCACCATAAAAAAGGGGAAATTGAGAGGTGTGGAATCCCACGGCATGATCTGCGCCGAGGATGAAATCGGTCTCGGCAACGACCATTCCGGCATCATGGTACTCCCTGACGATGTCGCTGTCGGCACAGAAGCTTCTGTCTACTTCAACGTTGAAAGTGACTATCGACTTGAAGTGGAACTCACACCAAACCGCGTCGATGCGGCAAGCCACTATGGCTGTGCACGCGACCTTAAAGCTTATCAATGGGCGCGCATTCTTGAAAAAGGGGACGAGAGTGCTGTAGAATTGCCGGAAATCAGTGTTCCGGATATCTCTTCTTTCTCTGTCGACCGCAAGGATGGCGGCGTGACTGTGGAAGTGGAAGATGCCAAATTATGTCCAAGATATTGCGGTGTCACCATTCGCAACGTAAAGGTAGGAGAATCACCGGAATGGCTTAAAAATCTCCTTGTTGCCGCCGGACAACGTCCAATCAATTCAATTGTAGACATCACAAACTTCATACTCCTCGGCATCGGGCAACCGCTCCATTGCTTTGATCTGGCAAAGGTGGAAGGCGAGAAGATTATCGTACGCACATGCCCTGCCGGCACTAAGTTCACTACTCTCGACGAGACTGAACGCACACTCAACGAAAACGACCTCATGATCTGCGACACAGCCAAACCTATGTGTATCGCCGGAGTATTCGGAGGTCTTGATTCCGGAGTGACAGAAGCCACCACGGATGTCTTCATCGAAAGCGCTTACTTCAATCCCACTTCAATACGCCGCACGGCTCGCCGTCATGGTCTTAGCACAGACGCTTCTTTCCGCTACGAACGCGGCACTGACCCCAATATATGCGTATATGCGGCTAAATTGGCTGCCGTACTCATCCGTGAGATTGCAGGGGGAGAAATTTGTGGTGAAGTCGTAGACTGTTACCCGGATCCTGTGAAGCCTGTAGAAATGGATTTCTCTATCGAGTATTGTTGCAGGCTCATTGGAAAGGAAATTCCACGACATATCATCACAGGCATTCTTCGCGCGCTTGAATTCGAAGTTAAGGATACTGAAAATCCCGACATTCTTTCTATCAAGGTGCCGACTTATCGCGTAGACGTCACCCGTCCTTGCGACGTAGTCGAGGAAATCCTACGTATTTATGGCTATAACAATGTGGAGTTCGGTACGGAAATGCACGCCAATCTCTCCAAGCGTACGCCAGTCGACGAGGCATACTCATTGCAGCAAGTAGTAAGCAACGACCTCTCCGGTCAAGGATTCCGCGAGATAATGAACAATTCACTCACTGCCGTGAAATACTATGACGGGAATCCGGACTTCTCACTTGAGAACTCAGTGAAGGTCATGAACCCTCTCAGCAATGATCTCGGAGTGATGCGTCAGACATTACTCTTTGGTGGCCTTGAAAGCATAGCTCACAACGTCAACCGTAAGGCTTCCGACTTGAAATTCTATGAATTCGGGAATGTCTATACTTTTGACCCAACTAAGGAAAAGACCGAAGAGCGACCACTGGCTCAATATTCCGAGCATACTGAGCTTGCTATCTGGATGACCGGCAATCTTCAGAGTGCCTCTTGGAATCGCCAGGCAGAACAAGCCACTGTATTTGATCTCAAAGCGACAGTCTTAAATATCTTCGCCAAAGTAGGCATTGCAGAGTCTTCACTAAAGATGACACAGACTTCCGACGCTACTTTTTCAGCAAAACTGGAGATTTCTCACCGAAGCGGCAAACCTTTGGCAGTCGTAGGCATACTTAGCAGAAAGACGTTGAAGGCACTTGACATTGAACAGGAAGTGTGCTATGCATCCATCAACTGGACCTATCTCTGCAAGCTTGCAGCTAAGTTCCAGACTACATTCTCTCCGCTTGAGAAGACGCAGCCAGTAAGGCGCGACCTCGCTCTGCTTCTTGATGCATCGATAGCATTCGATGCAGTAGAGGCTTGTGCACGCAAAGCAGGAGGGAAGCTGCTGCGCGACATTCGTCTTTTCGATGTATACGAAGGCAAGAATCTGCCGGAAGGAAAGAAATCGTATGCAGTGGCATTCACTATCCAAGACCCCGAGAATACACTCAAGGACAAGCAGATAGACGGAGTTATGGACAAGATAATCAAGAATCTCCAACAGCAACTAAACGCTCAACTCCGCTAATCTTTAAATAAAAAACTGAAAACAGAAAACAATAAATCATGGGAAGAGCATTTGAATTCCGTAAAGCCCGCAAGCTCAAACGCTGGGGCAATATGTCAAGAACATTCACCCGTATTGGTAAGGAAATCACTATCGCGGTAAAGGCCGGAGGTCCGGACCCGGATATGAACCCTCGTCTACGCATGCTCATGCACAATGCAAAGGCAGCCAACATGCCCAAAGACACAATCGAACGCGCCATCAAGAAAGCTACCGACAAGGATGCGTCTGATTATAAGGAGATTGTATACGAAGGATATGGACCATTCGGAATTGCCATCGTAGTAGAAACTGCAACAGACAACAACCAGCGCACAGTGGCCAACGTACGCAGCTATTTCACAAAGCATGGTGGTTCACTCGGCACACAGGGTTCGCTCTCATTCCTCTTTGACCATAAGAGTGTATTCCACGTAAAACCCAATCCAGAGACAAGCCTTGAGGATTTCGAGCTCGAACTAATGGATCTCGATGCTGAACTTGAAGCAGAAGAGGAAGAATGGCTCATCTACGGAGCATTCGACCAATTCAACAATATCCAGAAGTTTCTCGAAAGTGCCGGAATGGAAATAGTCAGTGCAGAGTTTGAAAGAATCCCGACAGACTATAAGGAAGTGACCCCGGAACAGCGTGAGAGTATCGAAAAACTCCTCGATCGCTTCGAAGACGATGACGATGTGCAGAACGTATTCCACAATATGAAGGAAGCAGAAGAATAATACCCCGCAAATGAAATACTTCCTCAAAATATTCATGATAGCGGTGGCCGTGGTCACCGCTATTCCGTCTTTTGCCGTTACGGACAAAGAGATGGAGCAGGCACGTGCACTTGCTGCCAAACATTATCTCCGCTATGCCAACAATGGTTCAGACTATCTGGATAAGATAAATCCCTCAAGCGTCAGCGAGCTCAGCAAGTCGCTGAAGGCTAAGGAGCAAGAAAATATCAAGAGTTTCAATGCTGTGGCTATGCCCAAAGACTATGCTTCTTGGGATAAGAACAAGCTCGTGGAGTATTGGAGTTCTACATTTTTCAAGTCACCCGGACTTAAAGAGGATGGCAAGAAATGTCTAAGCATCCTTGCCAAAAACCTAAATAAAATCAATGTAGGAGCCCCGGCAGCTGAAACAAAACCTGCTGAAGCAAACACTCCCGAGCAGAAACCTGCTGCTGAAGCTGCCGCAGCAGCTCCAGCAGCCGAAGCTCCGGCTGCAAATACTACTGATACAAATTCTCCTTCTGGCAACGCTCCTTTAAATGAAGCAGATGCTGAGGCTGAGGTAGCTCACGCAGTAGCTCAGGCAGAAGCCGATTCAGGCGTGATAGATGAGCAACCACGCAAATCAAGCAATACAGGATGGTATATCGGAATTCTCGTTGTGCTCGTGGGCGTCGTCATTTGGCTTGTCGTATACGCTTCAAAGAGTATGAAGGACACCGGAGCTTCTCTTGCTGACCATAAAGCCGGAGAAAAGGAAATCCGTGAGGCTAAGAAAGCTGCAAAAGAAGAGCAGAATAAGATGCGAGAGCAATATGCGAATTCTCTTATAGCTAAGAATGATGAAATCAAGCAACTAAAGGCCAACACTGAGGCTCTTGAACGAGACCTTGACTCTGCCAAGCATGAATCGGATGCATTGCGTAGAGAACTCGAAGCAGCTAAACGAGAACTCGCCACACTAAGGCAAAGTCGTAGCGAACAGCCAAAGTACGCAGAGCGTCAAGCAGAGCCTTCAAGAGCGCCTCAAGGAGCTCAGCAACCCACTCAACGTCAACCGGTCCAGGCTACTCAAGCTCCACAAAAACCGAATGTTTCTCCCGCTCGCCCCAATTCCCTCCCGCCTGTAGTATTCCTCGGATATGTAAATTCGAAAGGACTTTTCGTAAAGGCATCAAGATCTCTTAATGTCGAGTCTTCCGTCTATCGTATGGATATCCCGGATGGCCATCACGGTCTCTTCAGGGTGGTCAACGATCCGGACATTCTTGATCGCCTCATTGACAATGTGGCTCAATGGCTTGAAGGAGGATGCGTGATAGAAAATCCTGAAGATGCAGACATTGCGACTGAGATCATCACTCTCCAACCCGGAGAGGCAATTTTTGCCGACAATACATGCCGCGTGTCGAAGAAAGCAAGAATTAAGTTCGTCTAAATTTCAGGCTTATGAAACTCTCCGTCATTTCTGATCAATACGGAAAAACTATTTTTCTCATTTGCTCTACGATTTCGGTCATTATTTTCTTAATAATATCGACTAATCTGGTGAAGCAACTTTCGATCCAGGAACGCGAGAGAATGAATATTTGGGCATCCGCAACAGAAAAGATGGCTCAAACAGAGGGTAACGCTGACTTTGAATTTCTCCTCAACATCATAGCCCAAAACAATTCCATCCCTGTGATGGTGACAGACGCGGATAAGAACATACTTGAATACCGAAACTACGAGCTCCCCGACCGCGTGGCGGATGGGGAGCACGTAGTTTTTTCCGACCTTAGTGAACGCAACCAAAAATTTCTGGAGAAAAGACTCCGAAAGGCTGTCGGCAATAAAAGTCTTGACAAGATTATGGATACGAATCCCCATTTTATCAAAGTGGAGGTATATCCCGGAATCAATCAATATATTTATTACGAAGATTCCATTTTACTGCGCCGACTGAGCTGGTATCCATACGTAGTGCTCGCAGTGATGATTGTGCTGGTGCTGATAATATATACAGCAGTGGTCTATACCAAGAAGGCAGAGCAAAACCGGGTATGGGTAGGACTATCGAAAGAAACCGCTCATCAGCTCGGGACCCCGATATCTTCCTTGATGGCATGGAGCCAGTATCTTGAGGCAAGCGGCATAGACCAGGAAGTGACAACAGAGATAGACAAGGATGTGAAGCGTCTTTCCAAGATTGCAGAAAGATTCTCCAAGATTGGGTCCAGGCCTTCTTTAGAATTGGAATACCTAAATCAGACTATCGAGAGCTCACTTGAATATATGCGAGGCAGAATTTCGGGGAAAGTGTCGTTAAATTTCCACTTCGGAGAAGACGATTATGGCGTGATGGTCTCCGCAAGTCTATTCGAGTGGGTTATGGAAAACCTCACCAAGAATGCCGTAGATGCTATGGCGGGGGTAGGAGAAATCCATATTACCACCGGCTCAACCAAAGATTTTGTCTGGATAGATGTCCGCGACACGGGAAAAGGGATTCCACGCAAGAACTTTGCCAAGGTTTTCAATCCGGGGTACACTACTAAAGAACGGGGATGGGGTCTTGGTCTGACTCTTGTCAAGCGTATCATCGAGGAGTACCACGATGGTCGCATCTACGTAAAAGAATCTGAATTGGGACAGGGCACCACCTTCCGCATCGAACTCCCTCACGCCTCAACTTAAATATCACAAACATATTTCAACCTTCAACAAAACCCTTCCTCATTGACATGACCATCTTCATAATAGGCTACATGGCATCCGGCAAGACCACATTCGGACGCGCCTTGGCACGGAAATCCGGTCTTCAACATATCGACCTTGACTTCTACATCGAACAGCGCTTTCATACTACTATAAGGGAAATTTTCGCCACCAAAGGGGAAAAAGAATTCCGACGCATTGAGAATGCCATGCTCCGTGAAGTGGGTGAAATGTCAGATGTAATAATATCTTGTGGCGGAGGCACACCATGCTTCGGCGACAACATGGAATATATGAATTCACGCGGCACAACCGTTTGCCTCCAAGCATCAGACGACGTAATAGCCAACCGGATAATCCAGGCAGGCAACAAGCGTCCTCTTATGGCAGGAAAACCTAAGGAGGAAATCATTTCTACGCTACGCCAGCACATGGAAGTAAGAAAGCCATTCTACGATCAAGCTTCAATCATTATTTCGGGCGAACGCCTTGAAAACAAAACTCAAATAGCAGAGACAGTAGATGACTTTATCAAAAATTATTTGGAGAAATTGGAATAATTTGTTAATTTTGCCTTTGCGGAGCTAAAGAAGCCCCGGACTCACCTAAAAAATCTAATGATTATGAATCAGGAAGCAATTCAGAGTGAAACCACTACCATAGAGATTGAACCTCTTTTGATGCATGCAAACATGCTCAATAGCGGAGAGAGCATCGACATAGCAATGCTGGCAAATTATGCTGATACTGATGAGACTCGAATGCTGCTTACTCCCGAGGCATGCGGACTTCTGACATCTTCCGGCCTAAAAGTGGCTATGGAGGAAGGAGCCGGAATCGATATCTCTTTCAGCGATGA
>CAMWQY010000139.1 GCA_947176355.1 uncultured Porphyromonadaceae bacterium | reverse complement strand
AGCGGAGTCTTGACGCTGTCGTCGATCTGGGCGGCTTCAAACACCTTGCCATTTTCAGTCTTGTCGCCTACGGCAAGCACACGCATCACTCCGTGACCTTCCATAATTTTTGTGCCGCGCATCACGTGGTTGCTCGGGAAGGTAGCGTCGGGGTCAAGTTGTGTGCGGTCGGTAGTCTTGTGGCACATCGGTTCCCCGGTGAGTGTCGACTCGTCTACGTTAAGGGAAACGGCTTCAAGCAGTTCGCCGTCGGCAGGGATTTCCTCACCGGTATTAAGTATTACGGTATCTCCTACCACTACATCCTTCTTCGGAATCATAGTGGCATTCCCGTTGCGCACCACCTGCACCGGTTCATCATCGTTGACTTGGTTGAGAAGGGCAAATTCCTTGTCGGCTTTCATTTCGAAATAGAAAGCAAGCCCTGTGGCAAGAAGAATAGCTATGAAGATTCCTACGGGTTCGAAGAAAACTGTCGGTTCCCCGTGAAGTCCCCAATATTCGTAGCATGAGATGCCGATAGAAAGGGCACCGGCTATCATGAGGATGATGATCAGCGGGTCGCTGAATTTCTCGAGGAAGCGTTTCCAGAGAGGCACCTTTTTAGCCGGGGTCAGTATATTGACTCCGTGAGTAGCACGACTTTCCGTGACTTGTTTGTCGGTCAGGCCGGCGAAACGATGTTTTTCAGCCATAGTCTTATTTTAATGCATAATTCATAATGCATAATGCATGATTTTCATAAATGCAAGATGCAGAAATCAATTTTTTTGCAAAGATAGTGAAATTTGCGGAGATTATTGCAAATATTTAGATATGACTTGCTAAAAAAAGTGAGTCACGGAGACAGAAACACGATTATCACGGAAGGAAGGCTTGCCGGGGAAAAGGTCTGTCACGCCTATAGCAGCCTCCACACCTACAATGGCGATGTCAAACTCTGCACCAAGACCTATCTTCCAAGCCATGTCAAATCGCCGCTGGTCGCCATTCTTGCCGAAAAGATGCCAGTCATCGCCTACTAAATCCCTATCCTTAAACCTGATGTCGCCTGCAAAAGCGTAGTTGAATTCCGGGCCTGTATATACCCGCATAGGGAGCACATCGACAAGACTATATGAATAGCCAATCACTACCGGCACGCGAAATCCTACTTTATAAAGAGAAGGGTCATTCTCCCTCTTGTCGACATCTTCGCCAATAATGAGATTCTTATATGAATAAGAGTCATAAAAGAGGGAAAGACCCGGTTGAAGGAAGAAAATGTCGCTGATCCAATGGTCGTAGACCACCCCGATTGTGCCGCCATAACCCTGCGATACATTTCTTTAAATATTTTATTGTCGACTCCCGGGATATTCGGGATTCCCCCGACATTGCCGGGAATATTGATGTCGAAAGCTGCGCGTATTCCCCAACTGCCTTGAGCGTAGGAGGAAAGTGCAGACACTAAAAGGGCAATAAGAATCAGGATTTTCTTCATAGTGGAAAGGGTTTTATTGATTTCTTTATACCATAACGCATTTTCTCCCATATATATTATAATTCAACTTTCGCAAGCGAAAGTTGAATTTAATCGTTGCGCCAGCGTGCCAAGGAAGTCGGTAAAGGAGCGGAGTATGTCGAGAAGTGAGGTTTGTGCCGCTTCGTTTTGCTGCTGAAATAGTGTGCCGCTTGTGGAGTTGGCTACAAGTTTTCCCTGGAGTGTAGGTGAGACTCCGCTAATGTCTTCAAGCATCTGCATCTGGATTTTCAGGAGCTCCGTGATACCGATGTTGGCACTGTTTCCACTGACCTGCGTAGGCATCGGCACTCCGGGTTTCGCATGATAGGGAATCACCCCGTTGAAACGCGACCATTGGTCTGCCACTTCCTGCAGGCTCATGCCCCGAGGGAGGGATTCATCAGGAAATAACAACACTCCTTTGGCGCTTGACTTCATAATGAAATCGTAGAGTGTGATGAGGCGGTTGACATAGCGTTGCTGATCGATTATGTCGGAGATGTAGGAGTGTATTTCTCCATCTATGAAGGGATATGCCTTGAATACGTAGGGATGACTGTCATACATCTCGCTTTCACGAAGCAAGGTGCCGTCAGAGGCAAACCAAAGCCGACGCCAGCCACTCTTTACATAGCTGCTCACTTTCCCCATTCTTGCCTTGTCTGTGCCTCTTTTGTTCATGTCCGACAGGATGTCGGCTATATGGCTGACTTTGAGTAAAGCATTTTCTTCATCATGGAGGATGCCAAACACTTGGACATCCTTACACCAGACCTCAATGATGCGACACTCGCTTTGTCCTTTATATATCGAAGATATACGTTGATAATCTTCGGCATTTTTGCAAAATTTTTCCAAGAGAGTTCCGAAACTGACTTTGTGCATTTCCCCTATCAGGTCTACGTCTTTGCCACGCGGGTCATAGCCGTCAGAATGGAAGAAAAAGTTGTCGGCGGTCACAGGCAGGATCTGTTTGTCTTCGATTTTTACTGCTATAAGCCCTGATATGAGGAACTCTTCGAGCAGACGCGGAGCAAGTTCTTCCATACGGTTATCGCCAAACCATTCGCGACGCTTCTTATTTTGGGCGTTCACGACTTCCTTTGACAATCCGGAGTCCTTGACTGTGAGCAACGGCACTTTATACTGGGCACGATAAAGACCGACTACGTTTCTGAGAATACGACGAAGGATATTGTTTTTCAGTGGCACTTGACCTTGCCGGAGGATAAACTGCTCTTCCGAGATCCATTCCTTGCCGTCATATATCTTATCATCCCATTGGTCGCCATACACATAGCGTTTGCAACGTGAGCGTTCCGAGCGGAAAGATTCCATGCGTCTCCACTCGAGCATTGCATTGTTGTAATATTTCTCCATTAGCTTTTTTTGTCGGCAAAGATAGCATTCTCCGCCGCCCCGCCCCCCTTATCCCACAAAATAAAAAGCCCCCCTTTAGGGGGCTGGGGGCAAATCGTTGAGGTCAGAATTCCACGAGGATGCGGAAGATATCCGGACGGTGGGTGTTCCAGTAAGCAAGGATTTCTGCCGCCTGCTCAGGCTGTACGGTTGCAGATATGAGGGAATCTACCGGGCAAGTGCCTCGCTTCATGTATTCCTTCACAGCTTTGAAGTCTTCAGGAAGAGCATTGCGCGAGCCCCTGATGTCAAGTTCTTTCTGCACGAAAAGCTTTGTCTGGAAAGTGACAGGAGCCGGTGAATATCCGATGCATACCACGCGTCCGGCAAAAGACACTTCATTTACTGCAAGATTATAGGTGAACGGAGACCCGACAGCTTCTATCACCACGTCCGGACCATCACCTCCGGTGATTTCCATCAGTCGGTCATGAAAGTCTTCTTTTGAAGAGTCAAGACCGTAAGAAGCCCCAAGATGCTTTGCAAGCTCCAGTTTCTTTTCATCAAGATCCACTGCAATCACCTTTGCTCCGCGCAGTGCTGCACGCACGATGGCTCCGACACCTATCATACCGCATCCGATCACCATCACAGTGTCGATATCAGTGACTTCGCCACGTGCTACGGCATGGAAACCGACACTCATCGGTTCGATGAGGGCACATTCCTTTACGCTAAGGCCATCCGCCTCCACCACTTTTTCCCATGGCACTGCGATATACTCCTGCATTGCGCCATGGCGTTGCACGCCGAGGGTCTGGTTGTCGCGGCAGGTGTTGGGACGTCTGCGACGGCAGGAGGGGCACTTTCCGCAAGCCGTATAAGGATTGACAGTGACGTGCATCCCCTTGCGGAAGAGTCCTTCGGGGACATCAGCGCCAATCTCTTCCACTACCGCACCGATTTCATGCCCCGGCACGACAGGGGAGATAGCAAGGGCATTCTTGCCCAGAAACGTGTTAAGGTCGGATCCACAGAATCCGACATATCCGATCTTAAGCAGCACTTCATCTGCTGACATCTGCGGCCTCTCAGCCTCTACTATAATAACTTTCTCAGGCGATTCAATTAAAATCTTTTTCATCTTAAATTTTTTATTGAGCCAATCAGACTAATAAGACTAATTGGACTAATTTGACTAATTAGGCTAATTACTCAGACATATTCTTTATATAAGGGAGCTCGGGGAGCTCTCTGAAGCCGTAGAAGCGGCGGGCATTCTCCCCAAGGAAGAGCCTCTTTTCCGCTTCTGTCAAGCGCGGGGTCTTCAGGATGAAATCGTAGCTCATGCGATAGGTGATGGCGGTGATCGTACGTGGATAGTCGCTCCCCCACATCAGTTTTTCCATCCCTACGAGGTCGGCAGCCTCCTTAATCGCTGAGACAGCCCCATCGAAAGGATAGAACTCCGAGTTGAAGAGCCATGTGATACCCCCCGATTCGATCATCACATTGGGATGACGCGCCAATTTTATCTGTTCTTGCCAACCGGGACACGTCACCATCCCGAAGTGCCCGATGGCAATCTTCAAGTCGGGACATGCCGAGATCACATCTTCCATCTCTTTCACCTGGAGATCACCGTCTGCGAGCGTGATTGAGAGGATGATGCCATTCTTCTCCATAAGCCGGAACATCTCGAGCATCTCTCCGGAATTAAGCCATATCCGTGAGTCACCTTCAAGAGGAAGCCGATGTGCCGGGATAGCGATGGCCTTAAAACCCCTTTCTATCAACTTTGCAGCCTCCTCCACGAATCCGGGACGCAAATAGTGGCACATGCCACAGCAGAGAAATCTATCAGGATAGCGGGTCTGCACATCCTCAAGATAACCATTCTGATTACCATCGATAAACTCCTGAGTGACGACTGCTGCCGCCACTTGCGCATAGTCCATATTGGAGAGGAATACTTCGGCGCTATTACGCCCATCTATCATAAACGGAGGCAGCATCTGCCGCTCCTCCCCGAAGAAATCCGCTCGTCCATTACGCAACTGTCTCACTCTCCCACCCCCCGGCACCTCAGCATACTGCTGCAGCCACAAATGCGCATGCGCATCAATAATATCTATCATAATCTTATGAGTTTTTCCAGCTGACACGTTGCTGATCGCCGATGATGTCGCGTACTTTGGCTACGAGTTCTTCCGGGGCTTTTTCGGATACGTATGCTATGTTGCGGCGGACGTTGTCGGGATTGGCGGAGCTGAAGAGGGTGGAGGCTATACGCGCATTATCGACACTATATTGTATGGCAAGCTTCTCGATAGGATACCCGACCTCCTTGCAGTATTCCGCAGCCCTACGGCAAGCTTCCACGAGAGGCTTCGGAGCAGGATGCCAGTCAGGGACTCCACGATTTGAAAGAAGACCCATCGACAACGGAGAGGCATTTATGACCCCGATTCCTCTTTCTTCGAAGAAAGGAAGGAAGTCGACGAGTTTATCATCGTTCAGGCAATAATGGCAGAAGTTGAGCACACTTTCTACGGTCCCCTCCTTCGAATGCTCTATCACCCATTTGAGGTTTTCAAGCTGTAGGTCAGTGATACCGACATGCCCTACAATTCCCTTTTCACGCAGTTCCACAAGCGCCGGCAGCGTCTCTTCCACTACCTGATTCAGGTCGGCAAACTCAATGTCGTGCACATTGATAAGGTCGATGAAGTCAATGCCAAGACGCTCCATGCTTTCGTTGACACTCTCTTGTGCGCGACGCCCGGAGTAATCCCAGGTATTTACGCCATCCTTTCCGTAGCGTCCCACCTTGGTGGAGAGATAATATTTGTCGCGTCCTATGCCACGGAGAGCTTTTCCGAGCACTGTCTCTGCCTTGTAATGCCCATAATAAGGGGAGACGTCGATGAAATTGATGCCGCCCTCAATGGCAGCGTATACCGCTTCAATTGCTTTTCCTTCGTCAATGTTTCTGAATACCCCACCAAGAGATGAGGCACCGAAACTCAGTTGCGACACCTTCATGCCGGTCCGTCCGATTTCTCTGTATTCCATGTTGATTTAAAGTTTTGATACTGCAAAGTTAATGAATTATTATGAGAAAATAAAATTTTTATAGTGGCCAGAGGGGACGGACTACGTTGGCGCAATTGGGACACGATATGGAGGCAAGGTTTTGCAAGGATGCAATGGCATCCGAAGCCCGCTCTTGCCAGATTTTGGCGGCTGTCGGGATGATGACGGCAGTGCAATCTGCCATCACAGCGGCTACAAGATATTCATGGATCTTTTCTCGTAGGTAGGAGGTGGAGGAAGAAGGCAATTGAAACAAGAAAGAGAACTCCCATCCCTCAGGGCGTTCAAGATCATTTACAAGAGAAATCTGACTTTGTGGCGACAAAATCTTCTGTAGTGCGAGCCTAATCTCTGCGATGGCAATCCCAAGCACACGCCATACGCGCTCTATATTGTCCTTCTCGCATATATCCGCCATCTCATGACGGCGATGGCGGTCGAGCTCCGGATGGAGCTCCGACTCAAGCCACGCCGCACTGCGGATATCATCAAGGACTTCTTTCGATTTAATTAGTAGCATTTTTCAGTTGTCGTGATGGTTTGATGCGCTTGCAGAGGGATTCTCTGAGGAGTTCGAGGCTGGTCTCGGACAGACGCTTGTAGTCTTCAGTGTCCTGCTTGTTGGTGATCATAAACCATTCGGAGGTTGCGAAAGCAACAATAAACTGATGTATAGCCGCAGTTATGGAGTCAGTGGCAGCCTGATTGAAATTTTCAGGCATCTCAAGAAGGAGTTCTTCCGACTCTGTGTTCATATTGAGAGAATTGTTACCTTGCGTAGCGTGTCCAGTCAACACCTCTGCAAGTTCCGCTTTCACCTTGGCAAAAGCATTCCCGATACTGCGGAGTATCTGATTGAGGTTCTCATCATCATTGTTAGCCTGCATCAGTGCCACCTGACGATAGTTTTTGCCGTCGCTGCGGCTTCTTCCTGTAAGGTACGGCTTGTTCTGTATATCATAGCCGAGCGACTTGCTATCGATGTTAATTTTT
>CAMWQY010000138.1 GCA_947176355.1 uncultured Porphyromonadaceae bacterium | reverse complement strand
AATCCTCAGCTCGTTACGCTCGACGTTTCCTTTGACGCAATCCTTCGTTTCGTGAACATCTCTGGCGATACAATGCTGACCGACTTCCGCACAATGGCAAGCCCACAGCTTCATCAGATCCTTGGCGTTTGGAGCAACTACATCTAATTCTCCATTTGCTGAATCAAAAAAGACTCATAAGAGCCGACATCCTTTTGGATGCCGGCTCTTTTTTTATTCCTAATTTGTTTTATTGCGAAAATAGTCTTAACTTTGCACATATAACCATCATTTTTACATTACACTTATGGATTTCAATATCAATGATGTCTCGGGAGGAGTAGTAAGCAAGTTCGCATTCGGAATGCTTGAATGTCTGTTTACTTCTTATAGTGTCTCTATGGCTGTCCATAATCAAGAATGGACCACCGGATCGTATATTATTACTGGCTTGGCAGGAATATTAATTCTGGCTTGGCTAATATGGTTTTTCTACATGTATTTGGGTGGGCGGAAAGTAGTTCCTATTCAAAGCAAGCCGGGAGCGGTAGTAGAGGTCATCAATTGGATATTGTTTGTGATTTGGGTGGCGAGCGAATATATATGGAAGGCCAATCCTCTGTGGGTGATTGTCGCATGGTGCTTGTTCGCTTTCTCAGCAATATATTATGCAGTATATAGCCATATTCATTGGAATGAAGCTTAATCGTATTTATGGAAAATAATCAACGCTCTACAGGTGTCCTTGAGGAGCTCCTGCTGATGGACGATGGCGTATCAGGATTATGCTTAATCCCGGATCTGCGAAATCCGGAAAATGAGTATAAAGATCTGATGTGGCTCTATAAGATGTGGGCTACGATACCGGAGCAGACACATTCATGCAATGTGGCAATAGTGGATGGTTTCTGTAGATATTATCCCGATACAGATGCTCTGATTACATTTGAACGCGATGTGCCTATAGGAGTAAAGACAGCAGACTGCGTGCCTATACTTGTATATGCTCCCGACAAGAAGGGGATAGCAGCTATTCATGCCGGATGGAAGGGCACACTCGGGGGGATTGTCGACAATGTGATGGATGCTCTCGTAGAGAGGGATGTTGACCCGGCTCAACTGAGAGTTGCTTTTGGTCCGTCAATCTGTAAAGATCTATATGAAGTGAGCCAAGAACTTGCTGATAGCTTTATTAAAGCCGGATTTGAAGCTTATATATCATTCCCTAACGGACCGGAAGAAAAGCCCCATATTGACTTGCAGGGAGTCAATATGGAGCGGTTCTTAAGGAGAGGTGTTAAGGCTGAAAATATCAAGCTTCACGAGGGGTGTAGCTATAGTTCCAAAATGATTGATGGATGCCCGTTGTATGCAAGTCATAGGAGGAGCAAGGGAGCACCGGCAAGAATGCTGACTTGCATAATGTTGCTATCACGGTAAGTACGATTATGGAGTGATTCCACCATCGAATTGATTGTTAGTGCAAATTAAAGGGACGCACGAGCCGTGCGTCCCTACTAAATAATTTGAATTAATATTACTTTACTACTGTTCCGTTCATATCGTAAACTTTATCGGCATTTGTTTCAACCCAGTCGTTTACCTTGACTGAGAACTTGATCGGACCACCGATGATTTCTTTACCCGGATCAGGATCATCCGGATCGATGACACCTGCACCATTGGTGAAGTCAAGAGTGTAGATATATTTCTTGCCTTGCTCCCAAGTTCCTGCCAGAGGGATTGATGCCCAGCCGTATTGTCTTACAGGCTGATGAGTAAACTCGCTTTCATTTGCGAAAGGATAAATCTGAATGCCATTGTCGGTTCTGGTGATATTGACGAGTACACTTAGATATGCTTCCCTTGCTACATTGTCAGGATCATTCTTTGAATCCCATGGAGTAAGTGTCTGAGGCATCAGCATCGCATTGCCACCGGCACCCATGATAGAGACTGGATCGGCTGAAAGGGTAGTGGTATCGCAAGATGCAGTGTATACTGCAGTGTCATGCCAGTCGTCGAGTGTCCATTCGTTGGTATTGAAATCAAATGTACCCATAAACTGCGGGCGACCGATTCTGGCACCGATTACCTTATATGTGTAATTGGTATCTTCAGACTTTGCCCGAAGCTCGATTTGCGACAGACGGTGGTCGAATGTAAGTTCCACTCCACTTGTCTCATTGGCTTTTCTTGAGCCTGAAGCATTGGCTGTAATGAAATCCACTTGCTCCGAAATTTCTTCGGGTACAGCGAAGGATTCGAGTGTCATTCCGCTGTTGTCCTCCTTCATCAAGATATCTGCTCCCAGCTCATCCTGTGATGGAGAGTAAGCGAAGAAATTTATATTCTGAGTAGGGGCAAGCCAGTCATATTTTTTTCCTGCTGCGGCTGTGAAATAAGAATCTGCACCTTTGTCAAATTCCGCATTGTCAAAATAAAGCGTGTTTTTGAAAGTATTTCTTGCGTTGCCGGAGCTCATCACAGAGTCGCCGTATACGGCAGTCACAAAAATCTTATCAAGGTTTGCGTTTGTGGTTTCGGAGGCTCTTGTGCCCATAGCCGATCGGAATGATATGGCTTCATTGGTTGCTTGTCTTACGCTGACCGGTTCGTCTTCTGAACATGATGCAAGAGCAATTGCGCTCACTGCCATCAAAAATAGTGGTGTCTTTTTCATAATATTGTGTGTTTTTCAAGTTTATCATGAATGTTCCATTGGAAAATACTTGATGTTTCCTAATTGATTTTTAATATCTTTCAATGTTAAAACGAATATAATAACTGTAGGGTTTGTTAATAATGTGTAATTTTTAAGACATAATTGTTACATTTGGAGCCCGATATTTATGGCTTGCCATTCATTTACGTCGGTCTTAAGTTCGGTATTTCCTTCTTTAGGAGGTTCCGGAAGATCAATGCCTCTTACAATTATGTGCACATGTGTTGGATCAGGGGCTTGAGTCACTTGGTCAGTCACATCAAATGAATGATACCATTTGCTGCCGTTGGTCAGCACCATATATAATGTAAGATAGTGCCTGGCGACAGTTGAAGGGCATTCTCCAAATGTCAAGAATTCACCATGAAGGTTTTCTTCAGCTGCATTACCTTTAAGGTCGATCTTAAAAGAGACTGTATTATCAGTCGAAGATTGTTGTCCATGACAGTATCCTTCCGCCATTCCGGATAGGGTGGCATCAACGGCTGATGATTCTACATCTTCAAGATTCTTCACATCATATACATCCACAATATAGTGGCAAACCGCTTCCTTTGGATACATAGTTATGGTCTGCATACCCGTATGAGGCGTTATGGAGATATTGTTTGTTCTGCTTCCCCATAGCATCCCCGGAGTTGCTGCGATTCGTTCATTTTCTGTTCCTTCCGGAAGGGGGATAGTAGATGAATTATCTGCCCTCGTCCCGATCTCTTCCACATCTTGAGTGTAAATTTCAAGGGTCTCGACACTTTCAGGGTTGCGCATTCTTGCCCAATCGGTATTGTCGGCATTAAGACAAATTGCGTGGTGCATTCCGAAAGGAGATTTGATAAGACCACCTGTTTTATTAGAAAAAATGAAACGCATAGGGTTGTTTCCTTGCTCTTCGTAAAGATATAGAGCCATAGACTCGGGATTAGCATCGGGAGCATTGCTCCAATCAAACACAACCTGCAATTCCGATGTCATTTCCTCTTCCATATAGAGATCTTTATGTCTGCAAGATGTCAAAGAGAGAGCGGAAAGGAATATTAATAGTAGTTTTGACTGTTTCATCGCTTACCTCCTTTCGTGCGATTGTAGTTGTCACATCCAATAAGCCATACAAGAGAAATCTCAGCCTTTGTTGGCCCGAGCCAACGCAGATGATGAGTTGATTGCCAAATGTAAAAACCATATTTGGGCTCATATTTTAGATATTTGCCTGCCATATAGCCAAATGCCAAAGAGAAATCGATATTAAGTCTGCGAGCTACAGGTAGCGAATAGCCGTATTCAATGCCGGAAATGAAGTTGCAGCGGTCCCAGAGTGTCCCTCTTGGAATGCCACCCATGATTCCCCCTTTGCCAAGTTCAAAATCGTAGGTGACGACTCCTGCAAAGAGTCCGAGATGATGTCCGGTAAGAGGCTTTTCATGAGCTTTCTTTCCAAACCACCAGCGAGCACCGAGGTTACCGCCGTATGCACGCCAATAATAATGGCTGCGGTCGCGGTCCCACCAACCATACATCCAGTCTGCAGTCAATGATATGTTTTTACCGACATAAAACTCTGCCCCAATATTTGGTAGAAGAAGGGCATCGTAGAGCATATTGGTCTTGAGTCCCATATAGAAAGGTTTACATTCTTTGACTTCTCCAAGACAATTATAGGGGAGAGGAAGAATGGATTCGGTAATTTCTGTTGAAATTTCAGGATAATCAAGCTGAATGTCAGGTATATTGATTTCAGGGAGAAGTCGTTCGTATTCCACAGTCAGTCTTGAGGCACGGAGTTCCGGAAATAGGTTGGTATGTAGATATCTATAAGGCACACCATTATGAATGGCCTTAAGTTCAGTAAGTGGATGCGAAGGTGGATTTGGTCCTGTTATTCTTTCAAGAAGCATCATTACATCACTTTTGAAGGGCACATTCCCGTCAGCTTCGACTTCAGATTTTAGTCCTTTCCAATCTCGTCCGATATATGTGAAGACAGCAAGCGAGTCTTCAAGAAGACCTCGAGATCTAAATTCATTGAAAATAGCTTCAGCACGTTTTTCTGACAAATATTTGTTAAAGTCTACCGAACCTTCCGGGGAAGCAGCACCTGTCACCTTGACTCCTATTAGCCTGTGTGTAGGCGATGAAATTGAGTCGGCAATAAGCTTAGAAAATATACTGTCGAGAGTAGCGCCATTGCCATAAAAATCGCGGTCTATATTGGTTTTGGAAACACGGAAATGGACCTTTACCGAGTCTTTTTCTGATTCAGCAAAAGATGAAAGTGTTCCAATGAATATACATAATAGAGTCAATATGTGTGTTTTCATAGGTGTGGAATTAAGATGGAATCGTGATGACTGATAGTCATCAAGTGTGTTTGAAACTATAACGATTGATGGTATATAAGTGTTTAAAAATGTTTAAAAAAATTATGCCGGATGATCGACTATCATCCGGCAAATAACTGTTGAGTATTATTACGTTAGCGTTTTGCTTTTGCGTTAAAGAAGTCTACCATAGCTTTAAAAGTATCTTCATTAAAGGTCACCGGTCCATGTTCGCCTCCTTCTACAGGAACAAACTTATCGAGCTTTCCAGCTTTCTTAAGAGCTTCTGAGAAATTTTCACCCTGGCAGAAAGGAACGACACTGTCAGAATTGCCATGGATTACGAGCATTGGTACCGTATTTTCCGAAATTTCACATCGTTGATTTGAGATGGATATTTGGCTTCAGTGCTCGAACGATGATTGATAGTCGCAACGGCATAGCCGGCATCGGTAAGAGGTTTTCCAAGCGACATGTAAGCTGCATTCTTGAAATTATTGCTAAACCATGCGCTTCCGTAGATCACGACAATGAGAGGATGCTTCTCTTTGCCGTCTTGTGGAAGGTATATGTCAAGCAAGTGTCCTTCGAGATCATCTCCGGCATAGTTGATATTGGCAAAATCGGGTTGGGGCATCGGTGGCATTTGGAATCCTGGCGGTTGTGCAAGAGCCATGATAGAGAGCATAATTGCAGAGATAGAAAAAAAAGTCTTTTTCATCAATGTTTTGTTAATGGTATTAGAAATGTTTACTGAAACATTTGTAAATTAAAAATAAAGAAAAAAGGTTTCTGTAAGGGAATGTGTGAAACGGACAGAGAATTATAGAAGAAAGTGATAGATTATGCTTTCTTCCTATTTTTCTGAATCTGATTGTGACTTTTCTGATATTGCTTGTGGTAGTAACCACCAATCAAGCCACCGATCAGGCCTGCAACAATAGGAAGATATGCGTACCAAGATAGATTCATAATATTATCTTTAAAAAGTTTAATATGCAAAATTACAAAATTTCTTTTGAAAGAAGAAGTCTTACGAGGCTAAATAGCATTAAAAATGATTTTTTTTGCCGCTTATTTGTACTTTTCTCTGTAACTGATAAACTTTCAAGGCTTAGAATTTTTGTATTCCAACTCTTTGCTACAACTTTTATGCCGTTATATAAGGCAAATCTCAGAAAATTTCGTTATCTTTGCAACTACAAAAAACTAAACCCGATAGCTTGAGAAATCAGGGGCTACCGGGAATCAACGCTACAAAAGTAGTAAAAATTCTTTCAACAGCAAAATATTAGACTAAAAAAATTGCGAAACAGGATGAATTTTTCTGAATTTCAACATATACTATCGGAGGAAAGACTACAACGCTACCTGTTGGCTTGTGACAATGACACTCGGAAGACAATGACCCTATATAGGTTGAACCTGAATCTGTCACAGGAGGTCTTTACCCTTCTGAGCTGCTTTGAGGTTGCGGTCAGGAACGCCATTGATCGTATTCTCATAGGATCCCTCGGAACTGACTGGCTACGCGATGCCATTTTACCCGGTGGGGTATTTGATGTACCGGGATGCCGGGATAGCGCCAAAATAATCAGGAAAGCATATAACCGACTTAAGCGTGACGGCTCTTATACCCATCCAAAGCTGCTTGCGGAAATGGAGTTCGGTGTATGGAAATATATGTTTGCTAATCCTCAATACAGAGCTGTCGGCAGAACATTGCTTGCAATCTTTCCCAATAAGCCTCGTTCATCAGCGGAAGTTCAGTACAATAATACCTATATCTTCAACGAACTCGATGGAATCAACATTCTCCGAAACCGCATAGCTCATCATGAACCTATTTGTTTTGCGCGTCGCCAGCCTGAAATTGGCACATCTTACATATTGAATGCCTACCAAACTCTCCACAAACTATTTATGTGGATGGGGATTGACAGTCATTCCTTATTGTACGGTCTAGACCACGTTCA
>CAMWQY010000137.1 GCA_947176355.1 uncultured Porphyromonadaceae bacterium | reverse complement strand
ATGTTACCGAGAAGATAATTGGCATTGGCATCGTCCTCATTATACTCAATTGCCAACTTAAGAGCAACAATGGCGTGCAGGGAATTGGGGAAGCATCCTGCGGGGTTAATACCGCTTACTTTATTCCAAATCTCATCAGCTTCCTTAAAATGATCGCCCAAATAGTATGCTGCTGCCTTATAGTAATACGTCATGAGGGATATGGCACTTTGTTCTTCTGCCATTTTGAAAATATCTACGGCTAGATCATAGTGCCCTGATTCCATAAAGCTGATAGCAAGTTCATTATAGTTGTGCTCATCTTCACGAAGAAGAGTAATCATGAGGTCTTTTACTTCACGACTTTCAGAGATAAGTCCCTTTACGTATAAGCAACCGAAATTGAATGTATCAATTGCTAAAGATTCATTGCATAGAGTCAAAGCCTCATCTTTCTTTCCAACCTGTAGAAGTAAAATCGACCTTAAGGCTCTTGCACTATGGTTATGCCAATTGCGATTCAAGCAGCGTTCAGTTTCATATAGAGCATCCTCAATGCGCCCTTGCATTGAAGAAATTCGGGCACATTCAAGATAGCCGGCATCTTGCCACGCGGCATTCCAAGTAGCTTTATAGAATTTTGAATATGCCTCATCATATTTACCTTGGAATTTCAATGCCACTCCAAGGTTGAAGAGTGGTTCTCCGTCATACGGATTTGGATTCCTCCGAGTTATTACTTTGACAGCTTTTGAAAGATAATATTCTGCAAGATCAAAACGTCCTTTGCGTAGATACCACAGACCGAGGGCATTATTGCATCGATAATCATCAGGATCTCTTCTTAGGGCTTCCTCATAGTAATATACAGGAGAGAAAGTGGCATGACGATATTGTTCAAGATGAAGCCCGGTGAGATAAAGTTGTTCGTTTGTCTTCACTTCATTAGGAGAGAGAGCGGCTTCCGCAGCATCGGGTATAGGATGAATATCATCTGATTCTGCATGCCAGTCAAGGCTTTGGGAAATGCCCCATGTCACTTTGAGATTTATCTCGTCAAAGTTATAGCCATCCAATGAAATCTCGCGGGTGAAAACCTTTTCGGGCGATAACTCCCGTGTTTCTTCATAAAGCACTTTCCCATCATCGCCACGCAAGATAATCTTGAAGGAATCTTTCTTTGTAGCAAACAATTTAAGGAGTACGCTCTTACCGTCATTTGTCGGCTCAATGTTCATGAGAAGATCGCGAGCCGCATTCTTTACCATCCCAAGTTCTCTATAAGGAAGGAAATACTGAGTGAACTCTTTTTCTTCAAATGGCATCAACCAAGAGAAATCCGGTTGATTTTCAGTATAAACGCCCGCCATGAGTTCGATATAAGGACCATCCTCATCTGTCAGGTTACGGTCCCATGCACGTCCGAAGTCACCATTGCCCCAAGTCCATTGTTTCTTACCCGGACTTACATGATGACTCGCCACATGAAGCATTCCAGCTTCTGTGTCGCACTCATACCCTCCTTCAAAATCATATTTTGAGTTGACACCCATATAGCTTGTGGGCACAAAGATATTTTTGTAGTTGGCAATATCAACACCGGCGGAATAGTCCATCTTATAATATGTACCGGTAGCTATAGGGAATGAAGAGACGGCTCTCTTGCCATGATCGAAAACCGCGTTTATGTCAGGCGGAAACACAGAGCGGTAGTATTCATTGACAGACACCGCAGGATTAGCCCACCATAAGAATGTCTGTGGAAGATCTGTAGGATTATAAAGCACACCTTTTATTTCGAGGTATGCACAACCGGGACGAAGAGTGAAACCAGCCATTCCTTTTTGATGGAACATCCGTTCTGTCTCCCCCACCCACACTGTCACAGCACCATCCGGATGCTCCTCGATGCTGCAATCTACCGGCATATAAGTAGATGGACGATGATGCTGAGGCCAATTGAATTCAATTCCTCCTGATATCCACGGGCCTGCCAGACCCACGAGCGCCGGTTTTATGACATGGTTGTAATATACGAAATGACGCTGTTTTATCTTGTCGTAAGCCATCTGGATGCGTCCTCCAAGTTCGGGAAGGACCATCACTTTGATATATTCATTCTCAATGAATACTGCATTCCATTCACGATCAGTCTTTTCATTGGAAATAGACTCAATCACTTTGTATGGGTACACTACTCCGGATGATCCTTGGTAAACTCTATTTTCGAGAAATATCGGGTTTTTCTCAGGTTTGCCGACTTCGTATGTCGGAATCACTACCTTTTCTTTCCAAGCCTTAACCATTATACAATTATTTAAGGAGTTCTTTTTCGATTTCTTCAAGAGTCTTACCTTTTGTTTCAGTCAGTCTCTTGCTGAAATATATTAATCCTGCAAGGCAAATTGCAGAGTAGAGCCAGAATGTGCCGTAGCTTCCCAATGATGCGTTGAGGATAGGGAAGCTATATGTAAGAGTGAAGCATCCTGTCCAAAGTGCGAACGTGCACACTGACATGGCAATGCCTCTTACCTTATTGGGGAATATTTCTGAAAGGAGTACCCATGTGACGGGACCAAGTGTCATAGCGTAGCAAGCAATTGCAAGCATAACTAAAATCACCATCAAGAATCCCGAAACGTGGAAATAATAGCAACTTCCAAGTATTAGATAGATTGCAAAAAGGCCTCCGGAGCCGATAAGCATAAGTATTTTGCGTCCAATCCTATCGACTGCATAAAGCGCTACAAAAGTAAACACTACATTTGTGACACCCGTAAGCACTATATTGAATAGCATCTCTCCCAGGTCGTAGCCGGCATTTGCAAATATCTCTTGAGCATAATTGAAGATGACATTGGTGCCACACCATTGCTGGAAGACAGCTATGATGATTCCAAGGCATATAAGAGACAGATATGGTTTTCGGAAAAGACCGGCAAGACCATGGCTTTCTTTTTCTTCTTGATCGGCAGCTATTATGGTCTCAATCTCAACCTTCGCATATTCATCTCCACCTATCTTCGCAAAAACTTTTGAAGCTTGCTCAGATTTCCCTTTCATCACAAGCCAACGCGGACTCTCAGGAATAAACATCACCAGCAACAAGAAAACAGCGGCAGGGAAAGCCTCCGCCCAAAACATCCAGCGCCAGCCCATCTGGCAATTCCACGAATCCAAAGGTGGCAATTCCATTCCGGCAGGCATTGGCTCGGCAATCAACCAATTGACTATCTGGGCGGCAAGGATGCCAAGTACGATCGTCAGCTGATTGATGGATACCATTTGCCCTCGCGTCTCCGAAGGCGATACTTCTGCAATATACATCGGCGACATCCCCGATGCTACTCCAATAGCGACGCCTCCGATAAACCGAGCTATAAGAAAGGGTACAAAAGTGTCGACAGCTCCTGTCATATAAGCAGATATAAGGAAGACAATAGCTGCCAGCAACAGCAGAGGTCTGCGCCCCAAAAGGTCAGCAAAAAATCCGGCTACCATTGCTCCTAAAAGGCATCCTGCAATAGCTATACTCATTGCGAGTCCCTGCATGGCGGGATCTCCACCGATACCAAAAAAAGCTTCATAAAAGGGTTTGGCGCCTCCAATTACTACCCAATCGTAGCCAAAAAGAAGCCCTCCCATCGCAGATACACTGCAAATGAAATAAATGAATTTTTTGTTGATACTTGTCTGCATGGTGTTCATTTCATGGTTTAGATGTTAGTATTCGTCGTGCAAAGTTACAAAAAATTTTTCTTTGTCGCAACATACGTCCCATCTCAAAAAAGAGTGGACTGGCATCCTACCTTGTGGCTTGGAAAGAAATGTTTTTGAAGAAGAATATTGGCAGGGTGCCACCAACTACCATTCCAAGGAGAATGAAAAGACAAGTCAAGCCATTGTTGGCAAAAAGGAAGAAATAATGATTGAATTCTGTTTCCCCTCCATGTGTAAGACAAAGCATAAGGCTTCCGAATGCCTTGTAGGCATAAATTCCCGGTATCATGGGGAGTAAAGAAGGAAATAGACAAGTTTCCGCAGGCATTTTTCCGTATGGCGACAATAGCACAGCAAGAGTACCGACGATAAAAGCCGCTATTGTGCTGGCAGCCACAATATGGATGTCAAAAAGTGAAGAATTCATCAATAAATATCGAGCCGAATGCCCTACAGCTGCAATTATAGCACAAAACAGATATGCTTTCTTTGGAGGATTGCTTATTGATGCAAACCCGATGGCTGCAATAGCAGCAAAAAGAGCGTCTTGTAGAACCTGAAGTAACATGGCTAAAACATACTTAAGTGCATCAACAACATTCCTCCGCAGAGTCCCAACGACAGACAGCATGTCAAGACTACAGCATGTACGAATCGCCCGAAGGCACATATATAATGTCCATTCAGCATATCACTGAAAGAGTTTAAGAAAGGAATACCCGGCACAAGATATAATACACTTGTGCCAACGGCTATATCAGGAGTGTGACCAAAACTGAATAGGGTAGCTGTGCTTGCGAGTATAGAAGAAATGAATGCGCAAATGATAAATACAAGCCTAACGTCAACTTTAAGTTGGGTTAGAAGTTGCTTGATGTAAAAACCAATAAGCGTAGAGATAAATACCACTCCGACAGCAGCCCAGTCGCCAGTAAATAAACGGCAAAAAGCAGCATTGGCACATGATGCGAGAAATAATACAAGGTATTTGTTGGTTGGTGCAGTCTTGATTATTTTATCAAATTGTTTTTGAACGTCTTTTAGTGGCAATTTATCGTCTGCCATGCTCCAACTTAATCTGCTCAACTTTGTATTGATGTCGAAGCTTATTGGCATGGGATGAGTGGCAATAATATAAGTATAACTATCTGAGTGATCGGAAAGGAAAACTGTCATGTGAATATGGCGAGGGAGGATTGTCATTTCGGCATGGCAACCCATTGCTTCTGCCATTCGCCTGACGTTTTTTTCAAGACGTATAGACGTGGCCCCACTTCCGAGGAGCCACGCCGAATATTCTGAGAGAAATAGACAAATCTCTTTTAGAGAGGCACTTTCACCAATTTCACCTTCCGGGAAAGCCTCTAACTGTGTAGTGGATATATCAATATTTGACATGTTTCATTAACTTGTCTCTTTTAGCTACCATTTTTTGTTGGGGTGCGGGATTTTGACTCTTATGGAAAAGTCTTACCGAGATGAAGACTGTCATCGCTGCAACGATGATGCACCAGGAGATCAGAGGGATGTTCAGTGCTGCCATAATTAAGAGACTTTAGAGTTAATAATTATTTATTGGAAACCTAAGGTTTCACTGTCAATGCTTAAACGAAATATAACTCTATTTAGTTCTCCAAAATCCATTGCCATTTTGTTAAAGATTTGTGACAGGAGTCATTTCTTTTCCGGTGGTCCAAAGTAGCTGTAGCGTGAATCGTCAGGATTTATCACGATGCGTTCCACTACTATTTCCGGATCTATCATCTTTATCTTCAGTGTATGTTTGCCCGTGGTAGCTATAGGAAATGTGACGTCAAGCCAACGAAGATTGTCAAACACTTCATTTCGCATTCCCTTTCCATTTCCGTTTAGTGCCATTTTGCCACGTGGAGGCAACGGTTTAAGCTTTTTTGAATTCCTCAGATTGGCTGGAGTATACTCGTCAAATGTGTCTACAAGCCCTCGGCGAGCGTCTATAACTTCGGTGAGCCCTTCATCAAGTTGAACTCCCAATCTAAGTCCACGAGCTGGATTGACGTCCTGTGTAGGAAGAATAGCTATGGCTATCTTTATGCTGTCGCCATTTTCAACTTCTATGTCATATTCCAAAGTTGGGGATGTGCTTCCGTTAGCTACATACAAAGTTGCAACATTATCTATTCCCATACATCCTTCTCCTCTTCCAAGATCCGGAAGTAATATCCAGTTGACTCCGTCAGAGCCTGACTTTCTGCTATATTTGATGGCAGGAATAGAATATTCTGTTACGGAGATCTCTGAGCCACAAGGAATGGTTGTTGATGTATTATCCACATACGTCACTTCAGGCATGATATTGTCGTCAGGCATAAACCATTGGGTATACCCGATATGCTTATCCTGCATCATCCCTTCCCATTTTCCGTTGCTTATAGAATCGTTGTAATATCGGGTAAGTTCTGCATCCCTTGCAAAGAGTTGCTTGACCTTGTCTGCATATCCATTTGCCCGAGAGTCTCCTTTTGCAGCATAATGGCGGTTCTGTTCAGCAGCGAGATATAGTCTTGCGACTCCTGAAGATGCGATGGCAGGATAATATACAAGCTGATAGAAGGCATCTTTCATCCCTTCCGGGATTCTTTTATTTATATTCTCAACTTTCTCTTCAAGAGCAACCCAAAGGGAGTCCGTGCGTTCAGCCTCATTGTAGTTTTCTACGCTGAAAATACCTGCAGTCTGCACTTCCGGTTTTCTCCAAAGATTATATTTAGGATATTTGGCAAGCACATCCGCTATGTCGTCAGCAAGATTTTCTCCAAAAGTTTCTGCAGCCCATTCCCTGAGCCACTCTTTTTCATCGCCGGGTGCTATTGCATCAGGATTCCAAGCATAGTCCATGATGAAATCAATGGGCAATTCCTTTGGTTTTAGGTCTCCTACATTTATGATCCAAATCCTGTCTATTCCGGATTGATAAGCCAAATTAAGTTGCTCACGTAGCTTTGGAAGAGGAGAGGTGTTTATCCATCGGTCGTTCCAAGGACCTCCGTTCATATCGATGTGGTAGTACATACCAAAGCCACCTTTTCTTCCTTGTTCTTCTTTCGGCGCGGTACGCCGTATGTACCCCCAGTTATTGTCACAGAAAAGAAGGGTTACGTCTTCCGGAACATTGAATCCTGCATCGTAATATCTTTGAACTTCCGTGAAGATAGCCCACAGTTGCGGCACAGAATCAGGCTTGCCATAGATGTCTGAAAGAATACTGCGCTGTGCATTTATTACATTTCGAAGTGTCTCCATATTGTCGGAGTCGTCTCCTTTTCCCA
>CAMWQY010000136.1 GCA_947176355.1 uncultured Porphyromonadaceae bacterium | reverse complement strand
ACATTTATTCTTCCGAGCTTGGCACAAGGCTCGGAGGACGCTACATTGAAATACCTATTTACAGTCTTTCGTATATTGAATTCCTTGAATTCCATAAGCTTACTGACTCGGAAGATAGTCTACAACTCTATCTAAAGGTCGGTGGCCTTCCAGGACTAAGACATTTTGATCTTGAGGATAACCGTCAGGTTTTCGACTACATACAGGGTGTATATACAACGATAATGATGCGTGATATCGTGGAACGGGCTAACATCCGGAATGCCACATTCCTTACCAACCTTGCTAAGTTTGTGGCAGATACCACCAGCAAACCTGTATCTCCTACAAATATTGCCAATACGATGCGCAGTCAAGGTGATAAAATTACAAAGGCCATTACATCGGATTACCTGGAATATATGTCGAATGCATTGGTCTTTGAACCTATATTTAGATATGACATTCACGGTAAAAGACTCTTCGAACAGACATTCAAGTATTATTTCACTGACCATGGCATCCGTAATTTCCTATGCGGATTCAAAGTGCGTCAATCCATAGAGAAAGTAATGGAGACCGTGGTTTTGAATCATCTTCGTATGCATGGATTTGAGGTGACTGTCGGTGCTCTCCGCAACGGGAAAGTCGACTTCGTGGCCGAGCGCGATGAAAAGCGAATGTATTTTCAGGTTACTTATCTGTTGGCTTCTCAGGAGACCATCGATAGAGAATTCGGAAATCTCAAAGCCATTCAGGATCAATATCCGAAATATGTAGTGTCAATGGATCCAATAGGTGGAGAAGTAGATGGATATCCTGGTATCCTTCATATACGTCTACGCGATTTCCTCAAAATGAATTTCTAACCATATTAGTAATTTAAGTTGGACTTGCGAAGCTTTTAAAGCAAAATTATGTCGGAGACCTGATCGTTATGCCTATTAACCAATAGCTGCCGTGGCTCAGGACATCGTTGACACTTTTTGTATCAGCAGTTCGTTGACATTTTGTGTCAGGACATCGTTGACACCAAGGCGTATTGTTTTATAAAATATTAATAATATCATGAATCCGTAGACAAAATTCATATCTCAGTTTATAGAGAACCTTGACATTTTTTGTACATTCTTCCAGAATCATAATATGGACATATGGAAGAACAGCTTAGAAAACAGGCAGTGACGATGGTCAGCCAATGAGTCAGTGTAACAGAAGTAGCCAGACAGCTCGGCAAATCAAGACAGTGGGTATACAAGTGGGTTGAGCGTAGTTCCACAGGGGAATCCGACTGGAACCAATCCAAGTCCAACGCACCCCGAACGATAGCCAACAAGACCCATAAGGACATCGAATCGGCTGTTATAAGGACACGCAGGGCATTGGATGAGGATCCCCACAGAGAGTCCGGCGCCTATCCGATCATGCATGAGCTCAGACGACAGGGAATCGAGCCTCCGTCAGTGGCCACCATCAACCGAATCCTCAGGAAACATGGATTGAGCCGATCAAAGCCAGCCTATGTGAAAAGTGGAATCGATTATCCCGCAGATCCCCTCAACATGCAGCTGATGGATCTGATAGGCCCAAGGTATCTTCGAGGAGGGAACCGCTTCTACCTGTTGAACATCATCAGCAATGACACCCGTCATGCAGGTGTGTTCCCCATTCTGTCGAAAAGTGCCGAAGATATCACCCGAAGTGTCGTATCTTTCTGGAAATATTCCGGTGGGAGAGCCGTGGAGAAACGGAGTGGTCGAGGGTTTCAACCAAAAGGTCGAAAGGACGCTACTTACACAGGAGCACAAGGATTTCGATTCCTTGATACGTCACTCGGCGGAGTTTATGGAGCTACACAACAGGGAGCATCATTACTCCACGATGAACCACAGGACACCCGTCCAGATGGATCTTGAGACATTCCTACCCAGCAATCCGTTGGCAAAGGATTACGAAGTCAAACAGCGGCCTGAAATCGATCCATGGAACCTGAACGAGATAACATTCATCAGGCTTGTCAGGAGCGATTGCCTCATAAACGTGTTGAATACCAGTGTCGAAGTCAAACCGGAACTTATGCATACCTATGTAGAGGCCACGGTCTGCATCAATGACCACTGTTTACAGATCCGACAGGACGGAAGGCTCTGGCAAACTTCAGAATTTATCATGCCTGTAATCTAATGTACAAAATGTCAATGAACTCTTGATATATGGAGCCGCCTTAGAAGCGCGACCCCCTAGGGGGTCAGTGAGGATGCCTATTTCTAAGGAACAATACTTTACAGCTTCTAAGGCGGTATGAAAGTGTCAACGAACATATGATATACGATAAATAGCTTTTAAGTTGATTGGGTGAAGCTTTAAAAGGAAATCAGGTCGGAGACCTGATTATTATGCCTAAACCCCAGACTTCAGTCTGGGGCGACTTGAACCATAGTCCAATAGCCTCGGAGAGGCGCTTCATGGTGTAGGCTTTTGCACAAACCTCAATTCATAAAACAAAATGCTCTCAATAATAGTCTTTTGAAAATTCTTATGAAAAATATTAATCTTTATGCATAAATAGTATTGATACGTAAAGAATATTTTTGTAACTTTGCGTCAGCAGACCGAAACGCAGGGGCCCGGTCAGGGACTATGCGGGAGGGACTGCAGACATAATAGGAAGCGTTTACTTGACGCTCTTTCTTGACAGTTAGAAACTTCGCAACTTTCAATGATTCGTCAAGAATGTAGCAAACGGTAGATGCTTTACGTGGATATGTATTATCCATCCGGCTTGACACGGGAGTGTCAAGAACGGGTGTATAGCATATTCTTCGTGAGGCCTCTGCAAGTTTGCTCGTTCAACGAATCAGGGCAATGCGAAGGCCTCTAACTGTGGAACGAGCAACAGTACAGACCTCACGTTTTCTGTATATACTAACCAAAAGCCAATGAGGGGGTCCGGCGGCTATTGTTCTGCTCATGAATGTGGACTTAGACAAATTCGCTCAACAGGTCGTCGTTGATTTAAAGACGATGATGTGCAAAAACAACATTAACCCACGTGTTTATGTAGGCAAGACCAGTGATCTTGTAGAATCCTTGGAGCGTCACAAAAAAGAAGGATTCCCGATTCTTCTCCAAATTGCTACAGGTACTCCCGGGCAAATAGCTAAACTCGAATCTTTACTCAGCGACCTTCTAAGAAAAGATCCGTCAATTCGGTGTGAAAATAAGAATGGTGGTAGTGCAGGAAGTGTCAATGCAGATAAACTGTACATCTGCATTGATGAAAGTTATGATGGAGATTTACTCTATGATGCAGATCAAGATATTTTACTTGGCATAAAGTATCCAATCGCAATTGATGACTAATATGAAGATCAATCGATTTCCACGCCCTTTGCAATGTGATTTAGGCCTTGCATTTAAGACACTTCATGATGTATTGCTTATGATGGAAAATGATGAAGTGAATTATTACAAAGGTTGCGATTGGGCTTATGTAAAGAGTAAAACAACCTTATCCAAAATATTAGATGTTCCTGCGGATAATTCATTAAGGATTGAGTCTTCGGATGATTGCACATTAATTATGAAAAAGACAGGAAGTCTTGCTTCTCGATTTCTAACATGTATTAGACATGGATTTGCTCATAATTGCATAACATACGATTCACAATCAGATTTACTATCTTTTGATGTAAACGATTCACACGGCAATCTCGCATTGCAAGGAAAAATATCCCATAGTGCATTAATCGAGATCATCAATCTTATAAAGAAATCTAAAAACTAAAAAGAAACAAAATGAAACAAACTATTCAAAAACTTTGGATACTCATGGCAATGCTGTGGCTATCCATTTCTGCCTCAGCGTATGATTTTGAGGTAGACGGAATTGCATACGATATTTTATCTGTGCAAGATCTTACTTGTAGTGTGACAAGTGGAGATACTGAGTATTCGGGCAATATAATTATCCCTGCGTCTGTGAAATTTCAGAATAGAGAACTCTCCGTTATCTCTATTGGAAAAAACTGCTTTAAAGGTTGTACCAAACTGTTATCAGTAAACATCCCATCATCCGTAAAGTCTATTGGTGAATATTGCTTTGCTGATTGTTCCAATCTTGAATCTGTACAATTGCCTTCGGAAATAACTACTATTCCCAGAGGATGCTTTCTAAGGTGTGCCAGAATGAATGAAGTAAAAATACCAATATTAGTAAATAATATTGAGGGTGGTGCTTTCTGTGGATCTGGTATTATTTCAGTTCAGATACCAGAAGCAGTAACCATTCTGCCAAATGAATGTTTTGCAGAATGTATTAATTTAGAATCAGTAGATATCCACTCGTCAGTCTCAAGTTTTGGAGAAGGATGTTTTGCTGGTTGCTCAAGTTTGAAAACAATACAGCTTCCTTCCTCCATAACAAGCATTCCATATCATTGTTTCTATCATAGTGGATTGGAATCAGTAGAAATTCCTCAATCAGTCACTTCTATTGGGCAAAGTTGTTTTGCAGGTTGCGATAATTTGACAGCCGTTCATATCCCAACCTCTGTAACAACTATTGGGAGAGGTTGTTTTGAATACTGCAAGTCTTTAAAATCAATCACAATTCCAGTATCTGTAGAGAAACTAGATAATACATTTGCTGGTTGTGAAAATCTTGCATATGCTGCCACCGGTGCCTCGACAATTAGCACGAGGTCTTTTTATGGCACTAATCTTAAATCTATAAAGTTGTGTAATGGCACTAAGATTATTGAGGTGGCATATAACTCTGTTAATGGATTATTATATACGTTTCCCCCTGACATTAAACGTTTAGAGATTGACGACTCTGAAGATGAAATAACTGTAGGTTATAAAAATTTTAATGATAAATTTAGTACCGACTTCTCAAAATACCAATACCCTGAAGACTTATACGAATGGACACAAGAAGTAGAGAGTCTATACCTTGGTACCTCAATTAAAGGTGCCGGATTAGTATGTCCAGATCTTAAGGAACTAACAATTGGATCCCAAGTCGCTGAATTGGGACTAGGATATAGCTCAAAGGATAGAAATATAGCTAATTACGATAATCTTATATCCTTGGTAAGCCTCAATATGATTCCTCCTTCTATTGGGACTCCTACTAATTTACAATATAGTACTCTCGAAGTGATGGTACCGGATGAAGCTTTGGAAATATATCAATCTGATCCAGTTTGGGGGAATTTTTGGAATATGAAAGTTCTTTCCGGGTTGCAAACTATATCAGCAACTCCAGTGAGAGAAGTGATAGGGTACTATGACTTATCAGGACGAAAGGTGGATGAGACTTTCAGTGGAATGGTGATTGTCCGTTTCTCTGATGGTTCTACTAAGAAGATGATGCGAAAATAATTGCTTAAAATTTCCAGAATTAATTTCATCTCTCTCATACAACGTTATCTACTCATATGGTACTATGATTTTTCATTGAATGCTAATACCTTTTAAACATTATCTTACAGATCTGTAGGAAGGTAGCATTCTCTTTTAATCCTTTAGTATGGTAGCTCGACTTCACTGTCGGGCTATCTTTTTTGAAAATTTTCAATGGTGTCTTTTTTTTTAGGACAAAAAGTGTTATCTTTGTCCTAAATTTTAGGACAGTATGGATAAGTTATATATAAAAAGTCAAATTGCGATGCGTCAGGCGGAATTTCCTACTGACCTTAAGCCTCGTGAGGCACAACTTCCGATAGATAGCGGGAAGATAGTTACTATTCCCGGAGTCAGGAGGTGTGGTAAGAGTTCAAGAATGGAAGTCGTGGTCAATGACCTTCTTTCACAAGGCATAGACAGAAGAAGATTTCTGTGGGTCGGATTTGATGATGAACGCCTTGTGACAATGAATTCCGATGATCTGAACCAGATTGTCGAGGCATATCAGGAAATGTATCCGGATGTGGAGATGTCGTCGGTGTATATGTTTTTTGATGAGATACAACTGATAGAAGGTTGGGAGTACTTTGTAATGAGGCTTTACAAGCACTATACCAAAAATATATATATCAGTGGAAGCAACGCCTCTATGCTAAGTTCGGAATTGAAATCTGCTTTAAGGGGCTGGCCCCTGGAAGAGGAAACGATGCCCTTATCATTTAAGGAATATTGTGATTTTAAAGGGATCAAAACTGATAGTTGGCTTGAGTCTGATCTGGCAAAACTGCGCAATGCTTTTATTGCATACAATTCTGAAGGCGGTTTCCCCGAGGTGGTGCTTACAGAAAACCCTCTGTATAAAGCCAAGATACTTCAGACTTATTTTGACACTATGCTCCTGAAAGACTTGGTGGAACGTTACGGGATATCTAACATAGAGGTGATGCGCTATTTTCTCAAGCGGCTGATGGTGAATCTGACAAAACCTACATCGGTAAGAGCCATTCATGGAGACATAAAGTCAAGAGGACTCAAAGTTAGCAAAGATGCTCTATATGACTGGGCTAATTACGCTTGTGATATCTTTATGTTTGTAAGTGTCTCCAACTACAGCAGATCCTTGCAGAAATCGGAGAGTTCCCAACCCAAGTATTACTGTATCGACAATGGCCTTCGCGACGCGGTATTGCTCCCTCAAAGTGGCGATGATGGGAAGAAACTTGAAAATACAGTTTTCCTGCAGCTTTATAGGCAGCGCACTCCGATTGACAGGATATACTATTATCAGGGAAAAGGAGAATGCGATTTTGTTGTGCAGAGAGGAATTGATGTCGCCAGTTTGATTCAGGTTACGTGGGATATGAGTAATGAAGAGACTCGTAGCAGAGAGATAAATGGAATAATGGAGGCTTCAAAAGCCACAGGATGCAAGAATCTATACATTATCACTTATGATACTGCAGAAGAAATCGAGATAGACGAAGATACTGTAATTCATGTAATTCCTGCGTGGAGATGGCTTCTGGATATTTAGCAAGCAAGAAGAACTGTCCTAAAATTTAGGACAGAAATCAATAAAAGTGTCCTAAATTTTAGGACACTTTTATCAAATCTTTATAAAATAAGCAACTATTCAAATCCGATTGACAGGAAATGGAGAATCGGCGCAAGGCCGGTGATCCAGTAATACCATCCGTGTACTCCGCTGCGCATACGGTAGT
>CAMWQY010000135.1 GCA_947176355.1 uncultured Porphyromonadaceae bacterium | reverse complement strand
GTATGTCCGTTGAGCGTCCTGAAGAGGTCGAGCGCATAGACGTCAGTCATAGCCGATACATGGTCTATCACTCCTTGGAGGCGCGTGTTGAGGCTTTCAGAATGCACATTATATTGTCTTGGCACTTTACCAAGCAATAGTTTTGAAAATGCCTTCTCCGGAGACACTACGGCATCTACAAGATTTTCCATCAGATAAGTGATGATTCGGTTTCCGGCAATTTCAATGTCGACTACTTCAGGTGCATTGTAGATCTTTTTCCACGCTGTGTCGCTGCATATTGCGTATGCTTCGCTCAGACGTCCGGGGATATTTGAAGTGAGAGAACCAAAATAGTCGCCTGCCAATATTTCCGCTTCATGGTCCGTAAACTCCTTCGAGCATCCTCCTACGAGAGCTCCTATCACCTTAGATCGCATATACCCTACCTGTTCGTTAGGGTCATCTAATCGGTTCATAGAGTCTATCATGTGAATCTGTTCCTTTTCTCCGAAGAAATTCAATAGCAGATCCTTCACTTCCGCAGTAGAAAGAATCTTCAGTTTGTGGGCATCTTCAATATCCATTATCTGATAGCAGATGTCGTCGGCGGCTTCCATAAGAAATACGAATGGATGTCGGGCATGCCGCCCATGTTCTATTTCCGGGATGCCAAGTTCTTCAGCCACTTTCAGGTAGATTTCCTCTTCCGTCTCGAAAAAGCCGAATTTCCCTTTTTCTCCGGCAAAGGTTGATGCAAAAGGATATTTCACTACTGATGCCAGCGCACTGTAGGTCATGGCGTATCCCCCCTTGCGCCGCCCCTCAAACTGATGGGTAAGCAACCTGAAAGAATTGGCATTGCCCTCGAAATGCGCAAAATCGCTCCATTGTCGCGGGGTCAGCAGCGGCTTCAGTGCCAGTCCCGCGCCCTCGGTAAAGAAACTGGAAATTGTCTTTTCTCCATTGTGTCCGAAAGGTGGATTGCCAAGGTCGTGGGCAAGACAAGCTGTTGCTACTATGTCTGCCATATCTCGCAGCTTGGCAGTCTCGATGCTATTCCCGTTTTTGTCAATGAGAATATTTGCCACCTCATTTGCCATAGATCTGCCTACGGATGAAACTTCCAGGCTGTGGGTCAATCGATTGTGTACAAATATTGATCCCGGGAGTGGAAACACTTGGGTCTTGTTTTGGAGCCTGCGGAATGGCGACGAAAAGATCAGTCGGTCATAATCCCGCTGGAAATCCGAGCGGGTATGGGTCTTAGGGTCGTGATATTGTTCGAGTCCGAGTCGCTTGTCGGAGATAAGTCTGTTCCAGTCCATAATGCAAAATTAATGATTTTTTTGTTAAAAAAGCTTTAGGTATTGATTTTTTTTGTAATTTTGCGGAGTTTTTCTGAAAGAATGAAGTTGTTTAAACTTATTTTTTTATTAAGATTTCGTCATATTTTCGAGTAGATTTTGTCTCTTGAAGAAGGAATGATGCGGGCATCATGACTGATGAAAGAGGCAAAAGATACCGAAAAGATGGCGGAAGATTAATAAAAAGAATCTTTGATTTAACTCTTCATTGAAATTTTATTATTCGAAAATAAGTTTATACAACTTCGATGTATGGACTGCATTTGTCAAAGATATTCTTATAGCGGAGAGAAGGCTTGGATCCTGATGATCTCCGTGATGCTTATAGTATTGGTTTCCTGTGGAAATAAGAACCCGGGAATCAATCTCGAATCGGCAATTCAGGATGAAGACCAGTTTCATGCTGATAATGACATTGCCATGACTGTCTGCTCCCTTGTCGACGCATTGCGTGTAGGGGAGAGCCTCGTCGGTGAAGATTATGATTTTGATGGAATCCTGACCGACGGACAGGGTACGCCTTTGTATACCGATATTGAGGGTAACCCCGGCGAATGGAAAGTGCAGGTCGTAAGTCAAGATGAAGCTCGCATCAGCAATCTTCATCTTGGCGATCTTATGACCGCAGACCTTCGCAATTATATCTTGGGAGCATTAAATCTCAACAGTGCGGATTTAGTGACCGCTTACGTCAATCCGCACAACGAGGAAGAATTTATATGGCTTTACGACATCGGGGATGTCAACGTGTCATTTTCAGAAATACCCACCAAATCCCCATCCGGCCTCGAAGGCATCATAATGTCCATCTCCATCTCCAAAAAATAAAAATCCCCCGCGCGTCAAGCAACGTAATAGAGCATGCTCCGCATGCGCCCCCGTTCGTCAAACATACTGTATCGCAATGCTCCGTTATAGTAAGTTACCCTTTTGTCGCAGTGGGGCGCACGCGGAGCGTGCTTTATTACGTTCTCTGACTTTGGCAAGAAAACACCGGGGTCTTCCTCATTCATGCAATGCAGAGCGCAGCGAGTGTCGCTCAGCGTCCCTTGCTCCAGAAAGCTGAATTTATAGTTGATAGTTGATAGTTAATCGTTGATTGTTGCGCGAAGCACAAGATGCCCGAATCGGCAGCGCAGGCACTCATGCTTCTCGCAATATTCCTTCTTTAGATGTATCAGTGCCTGACTGCTCGCAGCATCCTTGGCTGTAAATCCAAGTTGTTGCCAACTCCTTATGATGGTATTCTTCTCCGGTGGAAGTCCGGTCAATATTCCGACAGCTGCTTCTTTCAGATTGTGGTCTGAGTGTAGCAACGCGTATGTATAAAGAAGAGGCGCTGCTACATTGATCAGCAATACATTGACACTCCCTTCCGACAATGACGGCGGGTTTGCCTCAGTCTGTGCATCACACCCGAACGTCAACCTGCGGCTCCAATACGGATCCACCTTCCATTGGAAGAGAGCTCGCAACAAATCCTCGTCCCCTTCTGTCTTTACAATTCTATTGAGCAAGTCAGGACTCTCAGTCATAGCCTTCGCCAATAGGGCAATCCTTCTGTAGGGGAGGTTTTGCGGACGTGTCCTTGAAAATTTCCAAGCCGTCTTCGGAATAGGATGCATGGAATACTTTCGAGCCAAGAACTGATATTCCCGGCACATTATCTGATATCTCATATCCTCACGGAAGAGCATCGGGTCAAGCAAACCCGCTTGGCCGAAGAAAATTGCCTCCATTTGCACAATATTGTCGGAGTGTCGGCGCAGGTGATTGAGGTTGATGCTTTCGGCAAGCATTTCAAAAGGGATTCCGTTGAGCCCAAAACCAAGTCCGCGTGCTAATGTTGCGAAGCAAGCAGCATTCCAATCCCCATTTGATTTCCTAAGACACTCTTCTATTCTTGCCGCCTTGTGTTGAAGGCGCTCTATGCTTAGAGTCTCTATCCAGTCTGCACGTCGTAATTGATCCACTTGATGCAATCCAGATCCACATCTTATGTCAGAATTAGCTTGTGTCAGATAAGCAAAAGTCTTGTAGAAATTTTCCGGAAGAGCCACACGCATCTGGGGTAGGGGAGAGCCATCTTTCCGTTTGATCTGGGTGTCACTGATAGCCACAACATGAAGTATCACATTGTCGTAAGCAGGGTCCGTGCTGTGTCCATGTCGATTCCAGTCTGAAGCTTTAAGATGTATTTCGATATTCCCCGCCCATGTCTTACTCCCTATCTTTACTTTGGCATTGAAGAAATCCGGCCCCGAGTCCCTGTTGAGTATCCCCGGGTCGATGACACGCACCCTCTCCCCGCTCTCGAGAGATAAGGGAATGCCAACCATCCGGCTTGCCCAAAGCAACTGGAATATCTCTTCCACAACTTCAAAACCTATAAGAGATCCGGAAATCGATGGTGGGATAGACAGGGATACTCTTCATGATGTCCATGTAGGTGCCTACTTTGCCGCGGAGGTTGATGAGGTCATTGAGGACAGTCCCGTCGTGAGTTGTCACTTTAGGAGCTCCTCCCCAGAATTGGACGCCGGCGTCAAATGAAGCCTGCCATTTTCCATCAGGGCTCAATGCTCCCCCGTATCCGAAACCAACGTATGGGCGGAAACGGTTTACCCTTGCTTTGGCGCTCACAGTGCCGTCTTTATCAGGCATCATCATGTATGGGGTACCATCCTTATGATCGCCTACATGCACTCCGAGTTGTCCCATAGATAGCATGCGTTTTTGCAGTTCCATAGCCATTTCCGGATCAAGATACACGTCGCCATAGATAGGTTCGTCAAAGACCCTGTCCATGAATTCGTCAGACGTTATCCCTTTATACATCCTGTCATACATATTGAGAGCAAGCAGTGACGGCATCTCCGACATAGTGTTCATGCTTGATCCTACAGAATTTCCTCCCACGAAAAAACCTGCCGTCAAGTGCCAATGTCTGTTGGCTTTGAAAGGATATACGTCCACGAGAAGACGGAAAGTGGTCATCGTCGGTTTTGAGTCCATTTTTATCTCCTTGTCGATAGTCATGCCGCTGATGTCATACATCAGATCTCTGATTTTTTCAAACTTATTGTTGATCTTTCCATCCACGTAGCTTTCCATCCCGAAAGTCATGGGTATAGAAAATTGCGGCATCCAGTCTACGCCGGCACGCAGTTTAGCCCATTCTGTCATGGGGGAGGCAATTTCGAGTCCGAGACCGGTAGTGCCTATGTTGGCGGCTATCTCAATGGTATTGAATACTCCATGTTCATTCATCTGATTTGCAAGTGCTTTTATCCGGTTGGGATATGCATCATCAGCCTTCTGAGCATAAGATGCAAATGGAAGTATTGTGAATGCGATGGCTATAAGTCTAAGTATATTTTTCATATTTATAGTTTTTTTGTTTCAGTCCGCAAAAATAGCAAAATATTTTTAAAGTATCATCTTCTAAAGATAAAAATTGCTTTTATATTGATATTTTATCCTTAAAATGTGTTCTAATAGAAAGAATACTCATAAAAAAAGCCTATTGGCATATTAGCCTATCAGCCCTATTGGCCCTATTCGACTAATTAGCCCGATTATAATAATTATGAAAGATAAAAATAATAAAGCTTCATGGGCTCCCGACCGCATTTTGCGTCGCGAGAACCGTGGCGAGGAGGAAATGGGCCTCATGGCTTTCATTTCTTCAGTCCTTCCCGATGCAAAACGCGCCGACATAAAGAAATGGCTTAAATTTGGTCATTTCGCTGTCAATGGAGTGGTCACTACAGCTTTTGACGCCCCGGTGCCTCCGGGTGGAGTAGTGGAGCTCAATTTCACTCGTCCCTTTGTGGTCTTCAGCCATCCCCGACTTAAGATAGTCTATGAAGACGATGATATAATTGTGGTCGACAAAGGCTATGGTCTTTTGTCGGTTGGCACTGACTCATCCAAGAAAAGCAATGTCGAGACTGCCTATAGCATCTTGCGCGATTATGTGAAGTCGGTCCATCCCTCCAATAAGATTTTTATAGTCCATCGTCTTGACCGCGACACTTCCGGACTGATGGTATTCGCCAAGAATGTTGGGGCTAAGGAGGCTTTGCAGCATAATTGGAACAATATGGTGCTCGAACGCAAGTATGTCGCCCTCCTTGACGGAGACCTTACTCCCGAAAGTGGCGAGATACGAAGCTTTCTTGCAGAGACTTCACAGCATGAGGTTTACTCCACAGAAGAAGCCGATGAAGGAAAACTGGCGGTGACTCGCTATAAAGTGCGTCGTAAAGGCAAAGGGCATACCCTTGCCGAGTTTTCTCTTGACACAGGCAGAAAAAACCAAATCCGTGTCCACGCGCGCGATCTTGGATGTCCCATCACCGGCGACAAACGTTATGGCAACGGTTCCGGACCCCTTCATCGTCTTGCTCTGCATGCCGAAACTTTGCGCTTTGCCCACCCCGTCACTCGCCGTGATATGAATTTTACGAGTCCCGTACCCTCTCAATTCTATAAATATGTCTAATCATTTCGATTATATGCCCAAGCCGGAAGGTTGGGTGCCGCAAGAGGCAGAGCAGCCTGAAAATCAGACAGAAGAAATTGCTGTGGAGGCTGAAGCTGAAGCCCCGGTTGTGGTGGCTCCTAAGGAAGAGCCCGCTTCGGATCATCCTGTCCAGCCTGACGACTTCACTCCTTGGGAGCGTTTCGTCACTCGCTTCTCCAACATCATCTCATGGGTATTCGTACCCCTGATGATGCCCGTGTATGGTATAATATTGATTTTCTCGCTCTCATTCCTCTCATTCGCTCCTTTTCATACTAAGTTAGTCTTCACACTAATCGTATTTGGAGCCAACTTCCTGGTCCCGATGTTGCTCGTCCTTTTGCTGAAGAAGATGAAAATTATCGAAGATTTAGGACTCAATGGGCGTAAAGAACGTCTTATTCCTTATATCATCACTATAGTTTGCCTTGGCGGCACAGGATTTTTCCTCTATATGAAGATGGCTCCCCTTTGGGTGGCAATGTTCTATGCGGGTGGAGCCTTGGCAGCCCTCGTCAATCTTATAATCAACTTCCGATGGAAGATCAGTGCCCATGCTGCAGGTATTTCCGGCATAGTGGCGATGCTGATTCAAGTGATAAAGGAAGGACCCTCATCTGAAGGCATGGAATGGTGGATAGTAGGGGCGATCATCACAGCCGGCCTCCTCGGCAGTGCCCGCATCTGGCTTGGCCGCCACACCCTGATGCAAGTCCTTGCCGGCTCCGCCGTAGGCTTCCTCAGCGTCTGGACCCTCTCCCTAATATAATGAATCTAATTCATAATTCATAATTCATAATTCGTCACGATAAAATAGAGTTATTAATTATTAAAGATTTGTCTGTTTGGGAAATTTTTATTAATTTCGCGCTCTAATCAACAAAATTATTAATCAGCATGATTATGCATTCTGCATTATGAATTATAAATTGATAATAGGCATTATGCATTATGAATTATGCATTATGAATTAAAAAAATGGCACAAGAAAATCAGAACAATCAGAATCAACTCCAGATCCAACTCCGTCCCGAAGTAGCCGACGGCAAATACTCCAACCTCGCAATGATCGGTCACGGCCCCAACGAATTCCTCATCGACTTCATATTTGCAGCCCCCGGCATGCCGCAGGCTCCCGTCGTTAGCCGCGTCATCATGAGCCCCGAAAATGCAAAGCAGCTTCTCCGCGCCCTCAACGAGAATGTACAGAAATATGAAGCCAACTTCGGAGTGATCTCCCCACGCCGCCCCGGTCAGAACCAAAACTTCAGCAACAACTAATGCTCTACATC
>CAMWQY010000134.1 GCA_947176355.1 uncultured Porphyromonadaceae bacterium | reverse complement strand
TCGGTGCTACAACTCTCGATGAATTCCAGAAATATTTCGAGAAAGACAAGGCTCTCGAACGCCGTTTCCAGAAGGTGATGGTCGACGAGCCGGATGAACTTGCAGCCATTTCAATCCTCCGTGGTCTTAAAGAAAGATATGAAAACCATCATAAGGTGCGTATCATGGATGAGGCCATCATTGCAGCCGTTCAGCTGAGCGTGCGCTATATCACCGACCGCTTCTTGCCTGATAAAGCTATCGACCTTATTGATGAGGCAGCTTCCAAGCTCAGACTTGAGATGGATTCAATGCCACAGGCACTTGATGATGCAACCCGTAAGATCCAGCAACTTGAGATCGAGCGCGAGGCTCTGAAACGCGAGGACAACCAATATCGTCTGAAAGAAATAGATGAGGACCTTGCAAATATCCGTGAGACTCAGAAGTCGCTTAAGGCTAAGTGGCAGGCTGAGAAGAACGAGATAGACAAGATCCAACAGAATAAGATTGACATCGAGCAGCTCAACATAGAGGCTGAACGCGCTGAGCGTGAAGGCGACTATGCAAAGGTTGCCGAGATCAGATACTCAAGGATCAAGCAAAAGCAGGATGAAATCGAAGCTACTCAGGAGAAGCTCCGTCAGCTTCAGGGCGAAAATGCCATGATTAAAGAGGAGGTAGATGCTGAGGATATCGCTGAAGTTGTAAGCCGCTGGACCGGTATACCGGTGAAGAAGATGGCTCAGAGCGAGAAGGAAAAACTTCTGCACCTTGAAGAGGAACTCCACAAGAGAGTAGTAGGTCAGGAAGATGCTATCCGCGCCGTCAGCGAAGCAGTGCGTCGTTCACGTGCTGGTCTTAATGACCCGCGTCGTCCTCTTGGATCATTCATCTTCCTTGGTACTACAGGTGTAGGTAAGACAGAGCTTGCCAAGGCATTGGCTGAGTATCTATTTGACGATGAAGATATGATGACTCGTATCGATATGTCGGAATACATGGAGAAGCACTCCGTCAGCCGACTCGTCGGAGCGCCTCCGGGATATGTTGGTTATGAAGAGGGTGGTCAGCTTACTGAAGCAGTCCGTCGTAAACCTTACAGCGTAGTTCTCTTCGATGAGATTGAGAAGGCTAACCCGGACGTATTCAATATCCTTCTTCAGGTTCTCGATGACGGACGATTGACCGACAACAAAGGTCGTTTCATCAACTTCAAGAACACCATCATCATCATGACATCTAACGAAGGCTCGCCGATTATCCGCGAAAACTTCAAGAATTTTGATGAGAAGAAAGAAGATGAGCGTCAAGATATCATCTATAATACCAAGAAGGATGTTATGGATCTCCTCAAGATGAAGATCCGTCCGGAATTCTTGAACCGTATCGATGAGATTGTGATGTTTACTCCGCTCAATAAGAAAGAGATTGAGGAAATCGTTGGTATTCAGGTAAGAGGCGTTCAGAAGATGCTCGAGTCTAATGGCGTCAAACTTGAAGTCACGAAGCCGGCAATGGAACTTCTTGCAGAAGACGGATATGATCCTGAATTCGGTGCACGTCCTGTGAAGCGTACTATCCAGCGTCTTGTGCTCAATCAGCTTGCCAAGGATATCTTGGCTCAGAAAGTGGATCGTGATCATCCTATCGTGATCGATGTCAAGGACGATCAGCTTGTATTTAGAAACTGAACATTACTTTAGGAATAGTGTGATGAGGGCTTCTCCTTCGGGAGAGGCTCTTTTTTGTTAGTCAAGCAACGTAATAGAGCATGCTCCGTATGCGCCCCGCCAAGTCTAATAGAAAATAAATATTAGCCGTATAAGCTCACAATGCTTATACGGCTTTTCTTTAATATCTGGGAATAATTAATTTGCAGATGAATCTTGAGGCTGAGGAATAGAGGATTCGGAACGACGTTTTGCTTCCCAACCGAGGGCTGAAGCACCGAGTACAGCTGCGTCGCTTTCCTTAAGCTCGGAGACTATGATCTGAGTTTTTCCACGGAAGATAGGCATTACATTCTTTTCAAATGCTTCCTTTAGCGGTTTTAGGAGGAGATCGCCACTCTTTGCAAGACCACCGAAGAGGATTATAGCCTGCGGGGAAGAGAATGCTACCATGTCGGCAAATGCTTCGCCAAGGATCTTTCCGGTATAGTCAAAAATTTCTTTTGCGATCTTATCGCCGGCCATCGCTGCGTCATATACATCTTTAGAAGTGATGTCTTCTATATCGATGTTGCGTAGCATAGAGGGTTCCTGACGGATTTCGAGGAATTCGCGTGCCGTGCGTGCTACTCCGGTTGCAGAGCAGTAAGCTTCAAGACATCCTGTGCGCCCACAACCGCACATACGGCCATTATTGCGTTTCATTACAAGGTGGCCGAGCTCTCCAGCATTTCCATCTGAACCGTAGACCATCTGACCATTGATGACGATACCTGAACCGACGCCGGTGCCGAGGGTGATCATGATGAAATCCTTCATACCGCGAGCAGCACCGTAGGTCATTTCGCCGAGAGCGGCTGCATTGGCATCATTAGTCACAGCTACAGGGACGCCACCAAAAGCTTCACTCACTTTCTCTGCAAGAGGAATCACCGGTCCCCATGGGAGGTTTGGCGGGTTTACAATTTCTCCGGTGTAGTAGTTGGCGTTAGGTGCGCCGATACCAATACCTTGGATCTTGTCTTCAGCGTCATTCAGACGAAGCAGACGCTCTACGCTTGAATGTAGTTCTTTGACATAGTCTTCAAACTCTGCGTGTTTCTTAGTCTTTATGGAGTCGCTGGCAATTACCTGTCCGCGAGCATCGACGATACCGAACACTGTGTTTGTTCCGCCGACATCAACTCCTAAAACGTATGGTTTAGTCATTCCGAGATTTATTTAAGGTTAAACAAAAATTATTTCCTTGTCTGTTAGTTACAACATACAAAGATAGTTAAAATATTACTAAATGAAAAATAAAGAATGTGAAAAGTCTCTAAAATGATTATTTTTTATTTTTTATTCATTATATAATCACTTATAACACTATAAATTTCAGCTTCTTTGTTCATTTTAAGACTGGAAAGAAGGTCGAGATGTTTTTGCAGGGTCGGTACGTCCTTTCTGACTGCCGGTCCTGTCTGAGCTTCTTTAGCCGGAACGGTCTTTAGCTTTTCTATGGTTTCTTCTACGAGTGGATTGATTATTTTCCGATCTATGCCGCAGTCGTCAAGGATATTCTGGCTAATGGCTATCATCGCGTTTGTAAAGTTGCATGCGAAAGTTCCGGTGAGGTGCACTTGACGACGTTTGTCGCTGTCTGCGATGTCGGTGTTGGTGAATCCTGCATCGGCGACAACCTTTTCCAGGAATTCAAGAGTCTCATTGTCAGAAGCCTCCAATAGTAATGGAATTTTTTCTGCCGGGAGTGGGCGAGTGCTGCTAATGGTCTGGAATGGGTAGACGACACCATATCCTTTGCAATTGACTTCACTGAGTGCTTCCATGGGTACGCTTCCTGTCGTGTGCACCACTATGCCATTGGTAGCAGGCAATTTGTCAGCAACTTCCTTCACCGCTGCATCACTGACTGCAATTATATATAGGTCGGCATCGGTCTGAAGTCCTTCAAGCGTACGCGGAGAAATAGGAGAGACTCCGAAGATACGTGAAAATTGTGTTCCTACGTTTCCCGTGCCGATTACTTCTACTTTCATTAGAAATCGTTTTTTAAGACATTGTAGAGCTGATGTACGGGAAGACCCATGACATTATAGAAACTTCCGTCTATACTTGCCACAGCGGCGCAACCGATCCATTCTTGAATCCCGTATGCACCGGCTTTATCGAGTGGACGGTATTTTTCCACATACCAAGAAGCTTCATCTCTCGTAAGAGGGGCAAAAGTGACAGCTGTCATAGTAGTGAAGCTGACGATTTTGTCTTTTGTAGCCACACAGACTCCGGAAGCGACGGTATGAGTGCGTCCTTGGAGCTGCATCAGCATCTCTATGGCATCTTCTATACTATGAGGTTTGCCGTAGATCTTTTCATCGAGAATGACGATGGTATCTGCAGTGATTACCAATTCGTTTTCTTTAATATCAGCTGCGTATGCTTTCCCTTTAAGGCAGGAAAGATACTCGGCTACCTCATTGGCGGGCATATCGGCGGGATATGTCTCGTCGATTCCTTCTTTTACTTTAATTTCAAATGGGATGTCAAGCATCCCAAGAAGCTCTTTCCTTCTTGGAGACTTGCTTGCCAGCACAACTTTATATTTACGTATATTATCAAGCATAAGAAAATATTCTCAATTTTCATGGAAAGCAGGCTTTCCAGCCTGCGTCCTCTCAATTCTCAATTATTACTTCTATATGTCCGCCACTTATCCAACAATTCCGTCATATCGGGAGGAATGGGGCATTCGAAGTCCATCTGCTCTCCGGTGCGTGGATGTCGGAATCCTAAGGTCCTGGCATGGAGCGCTTGTCGTGGACAGGTCTGGAAACAGTTTTCAATAAACTGCTTGTATTTGGTAAAAGTAGTACCTTTTAAAATCTTGTCGCCTCCATATCGTGCATCATTGAATAGAGGGTGTCCCTGTGAAAGCATGTGGACACGAATCTGATGTGTGCGACCGGTTTCAAGCACGCATTTGACGCAAGTAACATAGCCGAATCGTTCGATCACTTTGTAGTGCGTCACGGCGTGTTTCCCAATTTCCGGGTCAGAAAAGACAGCCATTTGAAGTTTGTTGCGTGGATTGCGTGCAATATTGCCAACAATAGTGCCGGAGTCTTCCTTGAAGTCTCCCCAAACAAGGGCTACATATTCTCGTCTTGTTGTCTTATTGAAGAATTGAAGCCCCAGGTCGGTCTTTGCTTCCGGCGTTTTGGCGACGACTAAAAGACCGCTTGTATCCTTGTCTATTCTATGTACGAGACCAAGTCGAGGGTCACTTACGTCATAGTCGGGATTATCCCGGAAATAATATGCCAAGGCATTGACGAGAGTGCCATGATAGTTGCCGTGTCCGGGGTGAACCACAAGGCCGGCAGGCTTATTGACTACGAGCACATCGGCATCCTCGTATACAATGTCGAGAGGAATATCTTCAGCTATGATCTCACACTCATATCTGGGTCGGTCCATCACGATGCTTACCACATCAAGAGGCTTCACCTTGTAGCTTGACTTGACGGGTTTGCCGTTGACAATTATGCAACCGGCATCAGCAGCCTGCTGAATTCGGTTGCGAGATGTCTTGGTCATGCGGTCAACGAGAAACTTGTCGACACGAAGAAGTTGCTGTCCCTTGTCAGCCTCAAAGCGGAAGTGCTCGTATAGTTCGCGTCCGTCTTCAGTTACGAACGATGGCTCTGCTACTTCGTCTGTTTCAAAATTATCATCTTCGATAATTTCTTGTTCGGACGAGGGCATACATTCCTTATCAATAATATTCATACGATTCCGGTTCGGTTGTTTCTGTCTCTTCTGTTTCGTATGTTTCTGAAGACTGGGTTTCTTCTGATTCTAATGGCTGACCTACGAGGTAAGAAGGGTCGAGGTCATTTTGCAAAGAGTCTCTGACGGCATCTAAATTACCATCGAATACCTCCATTACTATGTGGGCATTTACAGGGACTTTCTGCAATTTTTTGACCACCTTCCCATTTGCATATATTTTAGAAATACAGTCATTTTCACCAAGAATCTTGATGACGCGTATATTCTTGAATCCAAGTTCTTCAAGACGGGCTTTTCCTTGACGGAAAGATGTCGACTTCAGAGCATCCTCACGAGGATTATTGTCTTCATCAATGATGACCTCCTTTGGGTGGACCGCATTTATATATAAGAAAATCTTTCTTCCGGGTTTCACTATGGAGTTCGATTTAGGGAATTGCTCGATGACATATCCCGGTTTTTCGTCTTCCTTATAAAGTGAGTCACGGATGTCAACCTTAAATCCTTTTGAATGCAGAATTTCTATAGCCTGGGTATACGACATTTTTTCTACGCCGGGCACTACGCTGCTTTCTCCATGGCGGGTGAAAATGGCGAAAGAGAAGTATACTATGCCCAGCCCGGCAATAGCTACAAGTATGATTATTATAAAGTTTGCGAGCACAGGATGCTTAGCAACAAATCCTTTTTCTTTCATAAGAAACGAATAAATTTTGAAATCGACTTCAAAGTTAATAATTTTTTATGGAAAAATCATCGTTGTTTGAAGTTTTTTTATTAACTTTGCGTGCTAAATATGCGAAATGAGCGAATTGGATGCTTAAATCGCAAATGATTTATACGTATAAATGAAAAGATTTCTGAAGATATATATTTTGTTCTCCTTGTCTGCATTAATTTTGACTTCATGCGGAGAATATAACAAAGTGCTGAAAAGCACCGATATAATGTATAAGTTCGATTATGCCAAGCGTGCATACGAAGGTAGAAAATATATGCAGGCGATAACGCTTCTGCAAGATTTGCAGATGCCGTTGCGAGGCACTGAGAACGGTGAAGACGCCACTTTCCTCTTGGCGATGTCTTACTTCGAGAACAAGGATTATCAGAATTCCGGAGTTTACTTTAAAAATTATTATCAAAGGTATCCCAGAGGCAAGTATGCCGAATTGGCTCGATTCTATTGTGGCTACGGCTATTACTTGGATAGTCCCGAACCTCAGCTTGATCAGTCGATCACGCTGAAAGCCATCGAGGAATTGCAAGGATTTTTGGATTACTTCCCTAACAGTGATAAGGCAGGTCTTGCGAAGAACTCTATTTTCGAATTGCAGGATAAGTTGACGCTCAAGCAGCTTCAGAATGCTCAGCTTTATTATAATCTTGGAAATTTCCTCGGGAATAATTATGAGTCGTGTGTGATCACTTCAAAGAATGCTCTGAAGGAATTCCCCTATTCAAAATATCGCGAGGATTTTGAAATGCTGATATTAAAAGCCAAGTTCCAGCAGGCAAAGAATTCTGTGGCTGAAAAGAGTGAAGACAGATATCGCGACGTGATAGATGAATATTACTCATTTATCAATACATATCCTGAATCAAAGAATCTCTCAGAAGCTAAATCTATATTCAATATTGCATCGAAACATATTGGAGAGTGATGCTTCCCTCTATGTTTTAATTTCATTAGAAAATATATACACAATCCTATACGTAAATCATAATTGCATATTATGGACTACAAGAAGACAAATG
>CAMWQY010000133.1 GCA_947176355.1 uncultured Porphyromonadaceae bacterium | reverse complement strand
GTATTGTAGATTTTTACTACTTTTGCATCGAGTTTAAGGAAAATTAACAAATTTTCTTGATTTTAAGGTAATAAATAGGTAAAAATGAAGATTGTAGGAAGATCGGTCAGCAAAGGCTGGCTTGCCGTGCTGTTAGGCATAGTGGCAATGAGTGTCATGGGGTTGAGTTATCCCTACGACGGAGAAACTTTCGCTCTTGGAGGAGACGGAGCCCTTTGGGCAAATGTGGCCTGGATGATCACCGCTACGATATTCGTACTGATGATGACTCCGGGTCTATCCTTTTTTTATGGGGGTATGGTAAGGAAAAAAAACGTCATCTCAACCATGCTTCAAAGCTTTATTGTGATGGGATTCGTGAGTGTGCTTTGGGTTGTGGTGGGTTTCAGTCTGACATTCGGCAGTGATATCGGTCATGTCATCGGTAATCCCGCGGAATTCTTCATGTTTAAGAATGTTGGTGTCAGCAATGTCACAGGCAATGGAACACCAACAGAAATAGGAATGGCAGTCACAACCATCCCTTTGGTATTGTTTGCTCTATTTCAGATGAAATTTGCTATCATCACTCCCTCATTGATAACGGGTGCCTTTGCTGAGCGTGTGCATTTCACAGGGTATCTCCTTTTCATGATGCTTTGGACGCTTATCGTGTATTGTCCGCTTGCACATTGCACCTGGCATCCTGACGGACTATTCGGAATGCTTCATGTTCATGATTATGCCGGTGGCATTGTGGTGCATGCAGCTTCCGGAGTGGCAGCCCTTGCCGGAGCAATGTTTCTTGGACGCCGTCATAATAAAAGAGGAGAGAGCAATCGCCCCGCCAATGTGCCGTTTGTACTCCTCGGTGCAGCCCTTCTATGGCTCGGATGGTTTGGATTTAATGGAGGAAGTTCTCTGGCGGCAGATGGAATTGCAATATCAGCATTTCTGAATACTAATACAGCTGCTGCAACTGCAATGGTCACATGGGTTACTCTCGACGCAGTGAGGGGAAGGAAACCTTCTGCTATGGGAGCAGCAATCGGAGCAGTCGTGGGGCTTGTTGCCATTACTCCAATGGCCGGTTGGGTAAGTGTAGGTCAAAGTATTTTTATATCCTTTGTAATCACCGTTTGTTGCAATATGGCCGTGTCATGGAAGAGCTATTCAAGGATGCTTGATGATGCGCTTGATGTGTTCCCGACCCATGGACTTGGAGGCATTATCGGCACGGTATTGACAGGTGTCTTTGCATACGATTATTTCGCGGCAGAAGACCCGGAGATGATATCGCGATGGATGTTCTTTATCAACCATATACTTGTCATTGTAGGGGTATTTATCTATACATTCGTGTTGAGTTATGGCTTGTATTGGCTGACAGACAAGATAATACCTATGAGAGTGTCAAGTTCGAATGAAGACGAAGGTCTTGATGCATCCCAGCATGGAGAGTTTTATGATCCGGATGGCACACATGAACTTCCATCAGATGAGGAATGGTTTAAAGGAATTGAAGAAAACTGAAATTATTGCAGACTATGATAAAATATCAACAGAATAGAGGGTTGTACGACCCTCGGTATGAGCATGACGCATGTGGCGTCGGATTGCTCGTCAATGTAGGCGGAAGGAAAAGCCATCAGCTTGTAGAAAAGGCGCTTCAGGTTTTGGAACACATGGTGCATCGTGGAGCAGAGGGCGCAGATCCACTTACAGGTGACGGGGCGGGCATAATGGTACAGATTCCCCATGAATTTATTCTTCTTCAGGGCGTGCCGGTTCCGGAGAAGGGTCGTTATGGCACCGGAATTGTCTTTATGCCACGAGATGAAGAGTCGCAAGAAGAAATCATTGATATCATTGAGCGTGAAGCTATGGTAGACGGTATGACACTTCTTGCAGTCCGGGATGTACCTACCAACAACTCCATGCTCGGAGAAGTAGCCCGCAACGCCGAGCCTGCCGTGAAGCAGATTTTCGTGACCGATGAAGAAAGCGACCTGCCGATGGAACTCAGGCTATATCTTCTTAGAAAAAGAGTTGAGAAGAAGGTTGCAGAATCAGATATTAAAGGGAAATCTGATTTTTATATCTGCTCGCTTTCATCGCAGACAATAGTCTATAAAGGAATGCTCACAAGCCTTCAGCTCAGATATTATTACCCTGATCTGATGAATCCTCGTTTCACAACGGCAATGGCGCTTGTACATTCGAGATTTTCCACTAATACTTTCCCTGCTTGGAGTCTTGCACAACCTTTCAGAATGCTCGGTCACAATGGAGAAATCAATACTATTCAGGGCAATCGCCTATGGCTGAAGGCTCGCGAAGGTGTGTATCATCCACAGGCATTCGGTAGTCAGGATATGACTCCAATAGCTCAGCCGGGGATGAGCGACTCCGCTTCTCTTGACAATGTTCTGGAATACTTTGTAATGGCAGGTATGTCTCTTCCTCATGCGCTTGCCATGCTCGTGCCGGAATCATTCAACGACAAAAACCCGATATCACCGGCTCTCAAAGCATTCTATGAGTATCATTCTATCCTGATGGAAGCATGGGATGGTCCGGCGGCTTTGCTATTCTGCGACGGACGCTATGCCGGCGGTATGCTTGACCGCAACGGACTCCGTCCCGGTCGGTATTTGATTACAGACAATGACACTGTGGTTATAGCTTCCGAAACAGGTGTGCTTGCTTTCGATCCTTCTGAAATCAAGCGCAAGGGGAGGTTAAAACCCGGCAAGATGATGATTGTCGACATGAAAGAGCATCGGATAATGTTTGACGAGGAAATCAAAGAGGATCTTGCCAATATGTATCCCTATAGAGATTGGCTTGCTCGCAATCGAGTCAAACTTGATGCCATCACCTCCGGAAAGAAAGTGGGCAACAAGGTAGATGGATTTGAAAAACTCCTTCACACATTCATGTACGACAGTGAAGAGGTAGAAAAGATAATCACTCCCATGACTGTTGAGGCGAAGGAACCTATCCACTCAATGGGTGATGATAGTCCTCTTGCTGCCCTCTCCAAAAGGCGTCAGCCCCTCTACAACTATTTCCGTCAACATTTTGCTCAGGTTACTAATCCCCCTATCGATCCATTGAGAGAAGAACTCGTCATGAATCTTGACAGTTATATTGGGTCGGTAGATAAAGAAATGCTTGATTTCTCTCCGGAACAGTGTAAGATGGTGCTTTTGAAGCGTCCTGTCATCACCAATAGGGAGCTTGATCTACTCTGCCACTTGCGATATAAGGGATTTGATGCTGTGCATCTCGATATGACATTTCCTATTGAAGAAGGGGCAGAAGGTCTTGAAAAAGGCATAGAACGTCTATGTAGGGAAGGGGAAAAAGCAGTCGATGAAGGATGCAGTTATATCATCCTCACAGATAGAGGGATTTCAGCAGATAGGGCTCCGATACCATCATTGTTGGCTACAGCTGCACTTCATCATCATTTGATTGACGCTCGTAAGCGTACGAAAACGGCAATTGTTGTTGAGACCGGAGATGCACGAGAAGTCATGCACTTTGCTCTTCTTGTAGGGTATGGTGCCTCAGCAATAAATCCATATATGGCACTTGCTGTCATAGACAAGATGGTTGAAGATAAGAAAATTCAACTTGATTTTGCTACTGCACAACGCCATTACATTGAAGCTGTAGACAAAGGGTTGCTCAAGATAATGTCAAAGATGGGCATCTCTACATTGATCTCTTACAAAGGTAGTCAACTTTTCGAGGCAATAGGTCTTTCTGATGAAATTTGCAATCGCTATTTCGGGCATACACCATCTAAGATAAGTGGACTTGGACTTAAGTCTATAACGGAGGATATCATCGATGCCCACCGTGAGGCATGGAGTGGTGATTTCGATGAATCAGCACCTCTTCCATATAGAGGGCTATACACATTCAAGAAAGACGGTGAGATTCATGCATGGAGTCCGGAAGCAGTAAAAGCACTCCGAATGGCTACAAGACTTGATAGCTATAAAAAGTTTGAAGAATTTTGCGATATCGTGGATTTCGGTCATGATCCGATCTTCATCAGAGACTATCTTGAGATAGGTAGTCTCGGGGAGAAAATCCCTGTAGAAGAGGTGGAATCGGAGGAAGCAATCATGAAGAGGTTTTTCACGGGTGCTATATCATTCGGGGCGATATCTACTGAAGCTCATGAGGCAATAGCAGCTGCCATGAACTCCATCGGCGCTAAGTCTAACACCGGAGAGGGTGGAGAAGACTCATCCCGCTTTGCCCCAAGAGAAGACGGCACATCAGTAAGATCAGCCATAAAGCAGGTAGCTTCCGGGCGTTTTGGAGTGACAGCCAATTATCTCGTGAATGCAGATGAAATCCAGATAAAGGTTGCACAAGGAGCCAAACCAGGTGAAGGAGGACAGCTACCGGGATTTAAAGTGGATAAAGTCATAGCACGTACTCGTCACTCTATACCCGGAATATCCCTTATCTCACCTCCTCCTCATCATGATATATATTCTATAGAGGATCTTGCACAGCTAATTTTCGATCTAAAGAATGTAAATCCGAAGGCAAAGATATCTGTCAAACTTGTTTCTGAGAGCGGTGTAGGCACAATAGCCGCCGGTGTGGCTAAAGCAAAAAGTGATCTGATCACTATATCCGGCAGCGATGGTGGCACGGGTGCTTCTCCTGCTTCTTCCATTCGATATGCCGGAACGCCGGTAGAACTCGGTCTTTCTGAAACTCAGCAAACCCTTGTCATCAATAATCTGAGAGGTCAGGTGAGATTGCAGGCAGATGGTCAGCTGAAATCGGCACGTGATGTATTGGTGATGGCTATGCTTGGAGCAGAAGATTACGGTTTTTCTACAGCTGCTATGATAGTGCTCGGTTGCATCATGGATAGACGTTGCCATACCAACAAATGTCCGGTGGGTATTGCCACTCAAAATCCGGAGTTGCGAGCCAAGTATGACGGTTCGCCGGATTATTTAGTAAGGTTTTTCCGGTTCCTTGCCCGTCGTATAAGAGAAATGATGGCGGAGAGAGGTATAAGAAAACTTGACGAAATAATTGGGCGTCCCGACCTTCTAAAAGTTAAGGAAGGTTTGCCTGAAGGTCTTGATTTTTCACGACTACTTTATGTGCCTGAAGAAGCAGCTACAAATAGTGTGACATGCATTTCGGAGCAGAAACATGAGATAGAGAATGTGCTCGACCGTAGGATAATTGCCATGTCATATCCGGCTATTCAATCGGTTACCCACGTAGAGATGGAATTCCCCGTCAGCAATACGGATCGCTCTACCGGAGCGATGCTTTCCGGTGAGATTGCTAAAAAATATGGTGATGAAGGTCTTCCTGATCATGACATCATTAAGGTAATTTTTAAAGGTTCTGCCGGACAGAGTTTTGGAGCTTTTCTTACTAAGGGAGTCACATTCAGACTCGAAGGAGATGCCAATGACTATGTCGGTAAAGGGCTTTCAGGTGGACGTATAGTTATCGTACCGCCGGAAGGAAGCAAGTTTGCTCCGGAAAACAGTATCATTGCCGGCAATACCATTCTATACGGAGCCACATCCGGCGAGATTTTCATCAATGGTAGAGTTGGAGAACGATTCTGTGTACGCAATTCGGGTGCTTCGGCTGTAGTGGAAGGTGTAGGCGACCATTGCTGTGAGTATATGACCGGAGGAGTAACTGTGGTGCTCGGTCCGACCGGGCGTAACTTCGCAGCGGGTATGAGTGGGGGTGTAGCATACGTCTATGATCCGGAAAGGACGTTCGACTATTTCTGTAATATGGAGATGGTGGAACTGGCGCTGGTAGATGATCCTTCTGATGCACGTGAGCTGCATAGACTTATTTCGGCACATTATAGGCATACACGTTCTCCGCTTGCTGCAAGGATTCTTGATGACTGGGACAATGCCGTCAAAGACTTCATACAGGTGATGCCGACGGAGTTTAAAAGTTTAAGAGGTTTAAAAGTTTAAGAGGTTTAAAAGTTTAAGAGGTTTAATCGTTAATTCACATAATAATCATAAACTTTCCTTTTAGACTATGACATCAAATGAGCATCCGTCATTTTTGTCGGGTGCTTATTTGGTATATTGGGGGATTATGGTTAACTTTGCAGAAACTAACCGTAATCAATCATGAAGAAAATATTTGCTTTTGTTGCTTTGGGAGTTCCACTGCTTTTGGCAGGTCAGTCCTATATAGGTCAGTTTAACCATAATTCATTGGACCGCAGTGGCGAAAGAGTGATGCAATATACCCCTACATCCGGAGGATACATTTATCGTAAGAACGGAGACAACCTATATACAAGGGCTTTATATGGTGGTAACACGGCTTTCCGTCTGGAGACCAGCGACCGTCCTATCTTTGGGGCTTTCCATGGCAAGGATAACCGAAACGTTCACTTTATGGTAAAGGTAAAGGGCCTTTGGATGCGTCTTGACTCTGTGGCTGAGTGCCGTACATATTATCGTGGAGGAGAACGTAGATATGAATTGTCTGATCCTGCATGGGGTAATGGTCATATTTCCATCATTACCCTTGCTCCGCGTGATTACGAAGCCGGACTCTGGAAGATAGAGGCTTCAGATATGCCATCAGGCTCGGAAATAAAGGGAGTCTGTGTGCCAACAGTCAAGATAAAGCTGAGCAGAAACGGCGACATGGGAGCTGATCCGGCTAATGCCTTCGCTCCGGATATGACTGCACAGGCTATAGAAACTCCGGTCCTGTCGATTGGAGGAGAACGAAAGACCGTATACGTAGAATATGCCGATAAGAAAATTGAGGCCTCAGATCAGAAGCATTTAGCAGAAGAGTTTGCTAAAGCCGAAAAAGAGAGGGCCGCTCTTACTGGAATACTTGAGATAGAAACTCCTGATCCTTATTTCAACGTGCTCGGTCCGGTGATCGCTCATGCCGCTGATGGAACGTGGGATGGTAAGACTTGGCAGCATGGTGCCATCGGGTGGCGTATGCCATTGAGTGGTTGGCGTGGTGCATACAGTGGTGACTTTTTAGGTTGGCACGATCGGGCTCGCACTCATTTTGATGCATATGCTAAATCGCAGATAGATACTGTTGCTCCTATTTATTCACATCCCACACAGGATCCCGGCAAGAATATGGCGAGGGCTGAGAAGAAATGGGGCACTCAGATGTATAGCAACGGATACATTTGCCGTAATCCAGAGCGCAACGACCAGATGCACCACTACGATATGAACCTATGCTATATCGACGAGC
>CAMWQY010000132.1 GCA_947176355.1 uncultured Porphyromonadaceae bacterium | reverse complement strand
TCGATGACTAAGCATGTAGAAAACTTATTGATTCCGCGTTTGGACGAGGGTTCAACCCCCTCCATCTCCACTGGTTTAAAGTTAAACCTCAGACTATCAAACAGTTCTGAGGTTTGTTTTTTATATTGTAAATGTTGTCAGAGTTTCAGTTGTATTATTATTTTGGAGCTTGGAAAGAGCTGGAATAGCCGTCGTTGTGGCCCGGGTGTCCTTGTGTAATCTGGGATGCGAGCTTGAGTACCGGCATCCCGGGACTAATGTTAATATTGTCGATTGCTTTCATCAGAAGTGTACGCGATGCCTTCTCCTTTATAGATTCCTGAGAATCAAAAAGGGAGGGGAGTACTGATTGTTTTGGTACTATCTCTCCAAGCCATACAGCAGCTCTTTTGAAAGCAATATCAGGGATATAGATCCTTTCAAGGATTGATATTGCAGCGTTGCAGATAACTACGGTGTCGTCAGTAGGATCATCAAACCTAAGAAATCCTTCCGGGCGCGCCACCCCTCTCTCTTGATGAAATCGATTGGTCTGAAGCATTGCTCCTACAATCTTGCAAGCTCCTCCCATAGCTCTTAATTTTTTGCTACAATCGGCAGCATAAATAGCTATTCTTGCTCTGAGATAGTCATAATCATCCACATCTTCCGGAAAAGTACGACTTTCGCTTACAGAATCCTGAAGGGTGGTCTGAACATGGCTTAACTCAATACAATCCTCGCCATGGAGTTCTCTCCATGAACGTTCGCCGTTGATGCCAAGCGTAGCACGTATCCACCAAAGGTCTTTGTCTGCAAAGTCTCCTATTGTGTACACTCCAGAAGCATAAAGACGTTTTGATAGTCTCCTGCCAATTCCCCAAAGGTCGGAGATGGACATCTTTTGCAACACCGGTCGTACAGATTCGACATTGACAAGCACACCAACCCTTCTGCCTCGTTTCTTACAATTTTCAGAAACTATCTTAGCTAAAGTTTTACTTGGTGCAAAACCAATCGTAACAGGTATGTGCAACTCGTCCCAGCAGTTGGCAGCAATTGCCTCTCCGATGGCTTTCAGCTCAGATTCAGGTATACCATCCATTATAAGGAATGCCTCATCTACACTATAATCCAGTGTCTTTGGAGCATATCGGCGAAATATGTCATGTACCTTTAGACTTATATCTCGGTATAATAGATGGTTGCCACTCAAAGCAATTATTTCACCGCTTTGGATACGGTCTTTTATCTGAAAAGCAGGTTGTCCCATCTTGATACCGGATCTCTTCGCCTCATTACTTCTTGCTACGACGCAACCGTCGTTATTGCTAAGCACTACGACAGCACGATTCTCGAGAGCCGGATTAAGAGTCCGCTCACAACTTACGAAGAAATTATTACAATCAGCGAGTCCTACCATTCAGTTTTATATTTATATAATTCTTTAGGATTGAGTGTATTCTATAAGTCGATAAATTGAGTGATCTTCAATTGCAAAACCTTCCTCTACAAGATATCTTAGAGCATCCCCTGCCAATTTGTCGTCCGGAGAGAATTTACTCTCCAAAATAGTTTGAGTGACTCCTCCGGGATACATTTGCATATATTCCCAAACCTTACGTATCATTTCTTCTTTAGATATATGTGACGAAGTCTTTTTTTTATTTCTACAGATATCGCATTTCCCACAGTCACACAAATCATCTTCTCCGAAATAATCAAGCATCCTGCTGACTCGGCATCCGTCGTCGCAATAGGCATAGTCAATCATTGCCTCAATGCGGTCAGACATGATCTTAAACCTATCTTCATAAATACTTTTACCTATTTCTACATACTTGCTTTCTTCCCTTGAAGTAGTCACAAATATAAATGGAGTTCGCCTTCTCGGGACGTAGGAAAGTATTTTCTGACGGTTGAGTTCAAGCAAGGAATTATAAACGGTCTCTTGATCGAGTCCAGTCTCTCGGCTGATTGTTGCCTCATTGATTTTGACATAGTCAGAAAATAGTCCGGGATACTGTCTCAACAGACATTGGAGAGTATGATCCACTTCTGCAGAAGTATGTATGCTATAAAGTTCTTCTCTTTCTACAGTAATCATTACTCTTGAATTACTTTCAGTCTCTTCTATGTAGTCGAGATAGCCTGCTTGAGAAAGTATGTGAAGCGCCGCAAGAGCCTGTTGTTTTTGTAAATGGAATGTCGCGCAAAAAAGCTCGAAGTCAAATTCAATAAGCCTTTCATATCCTTCGCCAATGGATAAATTCATGAAGTTGCAAGCTACTTCATAAATATGTCTGATATCTTTTCGCGACGGAAAAGAGAGTTTCAATTTTCTTCGCAAAGCACCCTTGTCATTTTTCGATACAAGTAATACGGCGTAAGATTTCTTGCCATCACGACCGGCACGCCCGGCTTCTTGATAATACTCTTCGAGAGAAGGGGGGAAGTCGGCATGAATGACAACGCGAACATCCGGTTTGTCAATACCCATTCCGAATGCGTTTGTAGCTACCATGACACGTACAGCACCTTGCTGCCATGAATTCTGACGTTCAACCTTAGACTCGTATGACAATCCGGCATGGTAATAATCAGCAGAAATACCTGATGCAGTAAGAAATTCAGCGATTTCTTTTGTTTTCCTACGACTGCGTACATATACGATGGCGCATCCTTCTGTGCGCGAAAGTATATGAAATATATCGTAGAACTTATTTTCGGATGATCGAACGAGATATGAAATATTTTCACGAGAGAAACTCATCTTGAATTTTCGGCTATTGCTACTGAATTCAAGGCGACGCATTATGTCTTCAGCCACTATAGGTGTGGCTGTTGCCGTCAGGGCGAGTACCGGAGCCGAAGGGTGTACCTTCCTTAGTTCGGCAATTTTAAGATATGACGGACGGAAGTCATATCCCCATTGTGATATACAGTGAGCCTCGTCTACTACAATCAATTTGACAGGAAGTCTTCTCAATTCATCAAGAAAATAAGCATTCCTTAATTTTTCCGGTGAAACATATAGAAAACGAGCACGACCATTGCAAAGTCGTTCCCAAGCTATCCGGGTCTCCCGAGTTGTCATACCGCTATTAAGCATGACGGCAGATATGCCTCGTCGCTTGAGATTGTCGACTTGGTCTTTCATCAAAGAAATCAATGGAGTCACAACAAGGGTAAGTCCGGACTCAAACGCCATCTCAGGCACTTGAAAAGTGATTGACTTACCGCCTCCGGTCGGCATAAGCCCAAGAGTGTCATGACCGGACATCACGCTTTCGATGATATCTCGCTGAAGAGGACGAAAAGTATCATAACCCCAATATTTCTTCAGGATAGCTTCTAATTCCATATTCAGATGAAAAGGACGTAAAGATATGGCAATGGAGTAGGATAGAAGGTCGGAATTCAATCATGTTCTGATTTTGATATACGAATATCCTTGATCATGAGTTGAATTGACTCAGTATGATTATGTTTATTTTGTTCTATCGTATAGCAAATGTCAATAGGCTTGTGAGCGTGGATATGCTCGAAGTAGGGAGCCATATTGAAAGCTATTGCGGAAATCACCCGACTTGTGCTATCATCTTCGAGTTCAAGCTTGATATGCTCTAAGTTTTTGCCTACAAGTTTTGATGTGCCGAAGTCAAAGACATTGCGGGTACGGAAAACAGGTTTTTGATTGCCCGGTCCGAATGGATTGAATTTCTTTAGCCAAGTCACCAATTCGGGAGTGATGTCAGCAAATGTGATATCAGCATCAATATCCAGCTGGGGACAAAGTTGGTTGGGCTGTATGTGCTTTGCTACATATTCTTCGAAGAGCTTGCTGAATTCCGGAATGTTTTCCTCTTTGAGCGACAATCCCACCGCATAAGTGTGTCCCCCAAAATTTTCAAGCAAATGTCTTGTGGAGTTAACTGCGGAATAAATGTCAAAACCTTGAACAGAACGGCTACTTCCTGTAGCCATCCCATTGGCAAAAGTCAGCACCACGGAAGGCTTATAGTATAATTCAGTCAAACGGGAAGCCACGATTCCGATAATACCTTTATGCCAATTCTTATTGTATATCACTATCGATCGCTTACCATGCACGATATTGACGTTATTTTCAATAAGTTCGTTGGCCTCATCGGTTATTTTCTTGTCAAGTTCCTTACGATCCTTATTGTATTGGTCGATTTCTGCTCCTCTCTGATATGCGTCGTGAAGATCGCGAGTCACAAGAAGCCCCACGGCTTCCATACCGCTTTGCATACGTCCGGAAGCATTGATACGAGGACCAATCTTGAAGATTACATCAGAAATTGTTATATCTTTGTTGGTAAGTTTACAAAGACGGATAATGCTTCTGAGTCCAAGATTTGGATTGGAGTTAAGTCTGCGGAGTCCGTGGTATGCCATTATTCTATTTTCTCCTATGATTGGCACAATATCAGCAGCTATACTGACTGCGACTAAATCAAGGAGCGAATCAAGTTCATTATGATTTCCAAGACCATTGCTCTTGGCAAATCCCTGCATAAACTTAAATCCGACACCACAACCACTCAAATGAGGACATGGATAAGGAGACCCGGGCATTTTGGGATTCAAAATTGCCACCGCCGGTGGAAGCTCTTCATCAGGTACGTGGTGATCGCAAATAATGAAGTCAATTCCAAGTTGCTTAGCGTATGCAATTTCTTCGATTGCCTTAATTCCACAATCGAGTACAACAACAAGTTTCACATCATTTTCAGCGGCGTATTCAATGCTTTTGCGAGATATACCGTATCCTTCCTCATATCGGGTAGGTATGTAATATTCTATGTTGCTGTAGTAGTTCTGAAGGTATTTATATACCAGGGCGACCGCAGTAGTGCCGTCAACGTCATAATCCCCATAGATCATGATTCTCTCTTTAGCACCCATGGCACGGTTAAGACGGTTTACGGCTTTGTCCATATCCGGCATAAGGAAAGGATCATGAAGATCATCAAGGGAAGGGGTGAAGAAACCTACTGCTTCCTCTGGAGTGCTGACACCACGGCGCATAAGAAGTTCGGGTATGGGCTTTACATTGCCGCATACCGGAAGAAGAGCGTCAGCCTTCTCCTGCTCCTGTCGAGTAAGTGGTTGATAATTCCAGTTATTGCCCATGGTGTCAATGTTTTTTGAAAAACGCGAAAGCCACATTCTGACTCACATTGCAAAATTAATCAAAAAAAGTCAAATTTGCAAGAGAGTTTTAACAGTTTTAGCCCCATTCTCTTATCCTTTATTCTTTTTTAACATAAAAAAATCCTTCTACGAAGCTTCGTAGAAGGATTTATCAGAATATAAATTTCTGTCATTTTGACTTCAAAAATGCGATAATTGCTTTCGGTGTGAGCGAACTTCCTTTAAGCAACATCGATGAAGCATAGATTTTTCCTCCCACTACTATCGCTCCATACGCACATGCGTAAAGCACTATAAGAGAAACTATACTACTCCACAGAGGCACTTCACCAGTAATTGCATTAACTGCTCCTACAGTCGGAGATGTCAATGGGAAATATGCACATACCTGTGCCAACACAGAATTCGGATGATCTACCGCATACATCCCGATATACATGGATGCCAGCACAAACATCATCAATATTGAAAGATATTGCTGATTCTCATTATTGCTGTCGGTCAACGCCCCGCAAGCGGCAAAAAGCGCACTGAAAATCAAGTAGCCTCCCAAGAAATATAGCACTGACCACATAAACGTCTGCCATACCAAAGGATGAGCAAGATAATGCCACGGGATGTCGATGTCAAATACGATAATGACACCTATTCCAAATACCAGAAAACATGCAGCCCAAAGAAGCACCTGAGTGGTTGCAATAAGAGCCACGCTTATTATCTTAGCTGTCAGCATTGTGCGTCCTGTGACACACGTAGCGAGAAACTCCATGATACGGTTGGTCTTCTCCTGACGTACCATCTGCATAATTTGACTGCCACAAATCATCATTGCAATAGTCAAAAACACTCCTACCATCATTGCCATAGCTTTGGCAGCTGTCATTGAGTCTTCTTCCGGTGTGAGTCCTGCAGACTCATTGACGGAATTGATTATCGACGTGTAGGAATCTGAATCAGACATCAGAATACCCATTACAACTCCAAAAGCTACCATAAGGAGAGGAAAGACAAAAGTCATGATCCAAAAAGATTTCCTTGTGACAGCTGTCTTATATTCATTTAGTATGATAAGTTTCAGTTTATTCATAGCGCGTTATTGTCTTGTGTCGGTTGGACGGCTGAATGTGTAGTATAAGATATAAAAATGTCTTTTAAAGAAGGAAGAGCCTCCTCAAAGTGCAAAATTTGGCTTTGCATGGCTACTGCGTCAAGAACATCATTATTGCTATGCGCTTGATCTCTTCGCAATTTATATGCAAATCCACGTCTCCAATTAAGACTGTCGATACTTTCTATTTCGCTTACGGCTCCGGTGGCCTTAAGCAATGGTTCAGAAAGTTCGGATGATGTGGTAAGAAGCAATGTGTTGTCCTTATGTTGCTCTTTGACATTTGTCATTGAGTCTGCCACCAATATGTGCCCATGGTCGACCAGCACAATATCACTGCACATCTCTTCAATTGCGGGCATATTGTGGGAACTTAAGATTATAGTGGTCCCTTTTTCTTGCAATCTCTGTAGGATTTGCTGCAGAATTTGACCGTTAAGAGGGTCAAACCCGCTAAATGGTTCATCAAGTATGACGAGTTTCGGCTCGTGAACGAGAGTGCATATTATCTGCACTTTCTGTTGATTGCCTTTAGAAAGCTCTTTAAGACGACGACGTTCCTGGCCTTTGAGATTAAACATCTCAAGATATTCGTTCATGACAACACGAAGTCGTTTCGGATCCCCTCCTTTTAGTTGACCGAAATACATAATTTGGTCAGCCATACGCATAGTGTCATATAGACCTCGCTCTTCCGGCATATAACCAATGTTGCGAGAAGCTTCTATGGATGCATCCTCTCCTAAAATCTTAACTGTACCCGTATCTATAGTAAGGATTCCATTTATGATGCGTAGGAGAGTGGTCTTGCCGGCACCATTGGGACCAAGAATACCGCATATCGAACCCTCGTTAATGCCGAAACTAATGTCGTCAAGAGCTCTTAGCGATCCGAAGCACTTGGTCAGGTGATCAACTTCAAGTATATTCATTTTAGATTTTTAATCGTTTAAGAATTTATTAGTTTAATTTGCTCGACAAATGATCGTTTAATAGA
>CAMWQY010000131.1 GCA_947176355.1 uncultured Porphyromonadaceae bacterium | reverse complement strand
TTTAGCAATTTTTCACATTTATTTATCTTCTTTTGGGAGTTCGCACTGCGAATTCCGGATGCTCTTCGAGGGTAAAGTTGAAGAAGTCGTTGTAGGGTTTCAATATTCGGAAGAGTTCAGAAAGCCTCTTTACTACATTCTTTGATATCATCTCTCTGTCGGTGAGAGAGGCTGCATATACAAAACTTTTCGGCTTCAGCAGATCGATATACTCCCAATCTTTAGGAAATCCTTTGGGTGCAGTCTTCAAGGGTTCCTGCCAATATGGATCATAGTGCTTCGCAAAATCAGGATTCTGTATTATCCCAAGATATTCATCGATATTATTATAGATCTCACTTCGGTATTCTTTCAGCAGAGGAGCTTCCGGAAACCATGCACCTCCTCCGACGTTGCATTCTCCCGGCTGGAGATGGACATAATATCCACAAAATTCACTCTTCTTTCCTCCTCGCGGATTGATATAGATGCCGATATGATTCTTATAGGGAGTCTTGTCAGCGGAAAAACGAGTGTCTCGGTAGATTCTGTAAAGACAATCAGAAGGTGTCAGCATCGCTGCCTCCGGCTCAATTTCAGTCAGGGCATCTATCAGTTGTTGCGTAAAAGCTTCCACCTGAGCCCTCACCTTCATATATTCATCTTTATGTGCGTTAAACCATTCGCGATTGTTGTTAGCCGCTAACTGCTTCAAAAAATCAAGTATCTCTTTCATATTCATATATTCTGTTTCTATTTTTCCACAAAGATAACAATTTAGTTTGATATTTTTTGAGCGAATTTTAATTTTTTTCAATAAAATATTTGCACAGTTTGAAAAAATGTTGTAACTTTGCACTCGCAATCGGGAAACAAGCCCCGGTAGCAACTCCCAACGAGGATTCTTGGTGCGGTAGTTCAGCTGGTTAGAATGCCGGCCTGTCACGCCGGAGGTCGCGGGTTCAAGTCCCGTCCGCACCGCCGAGGAGAGAGGAAGAGCAGTATCGTTGACTTCGGTCACGTACTGCTCTTTTTCATTTTCACCATTAACAATTGACATTTCCCCAAAGGAAATCCCCAATTATTCCACTTTGAATTTTAAAGTAGACGACCCTTCTGCCGAACATACCCCATAGCCACCCACAGTATTGGAGGGAAGAGACTCATTAGCAGAAATAAACGGAGAATTAGAGAATAGGGTCATATTGTCAAAAGCTTTCCAAAAGTCGTAAGAGGGTCTCTCCACTCTGTTCAGGTATACTATCCATTGTTCTCCGACAATAAATTGTGATTCATATTTTTCTTCATCTATTTCAGTATATATCTTAATCCTTGGCCTCATCAAGGGCAACGAATATTTAGCATTCGCCACTTCGGTCATTATTGTGCCCATCAGGCAAGGCATAGGATGGGTGTCGTGCCCATATCTTTGCATCGACACGTAGAAATAAGCAGGGCTCTCTTCGGGAGAAGTAAAATGCAACGTGGCAGTTCGTAAAGAAGCCGAATTCGTATGTTGCAGAGATACACTGTCTATAGCCACAGGCATCGGCATCCTCGAAGTCGCAGTGGCATGAAGGTCTTTGAAATCAGCCGTCAATGTATAGGTCTTGCCCGGCTCTCCTACCATATCAAAAGAATAATAGACAAACGGAGGCATATAGGAATCATCCATGCGTCCTGTCAGAATCACAGTATCTTTCCCATCCGAAATCGTGACTTTCCCCCAGTTGATTACAGCATCTGATATATTCCCTTCTATAGATGGAACCACTGAAGCGGAAAACAACACATACGGAAACTCCCCGGCACGAATTACGCCTTCTATGACAGCCTTACTTTCTTGCATTGCAGCATCTTCCTCACATCCCGCACATACTGACAATGCCATCATCAGTAACAATAAACTTTTAATTTGTCTCATTTGAATTCAATTGAATAGCTTAAAGAAGGAAGAAATCTATAAAGCGAGTATAAGCGTTTGAGATAATAGTCACCGTTTTCAGAATTAAGTACAAAATATTGCATTTCTACATTCCTGTGTCCTAACGCATTGATAAAACTAAAATTAATGTTATGTCGCAAAGATTTATTTTTACCTGTAGAAAAAGAATACGTTGCACCGGCATCCAGACGATTATACATGGGAAGCGTCGCAGAGTTTCTCTTTCCATACTCCGTAGCAATGTTATTGCTAATCATATAAAGCGCATCCACGGGCGTATATCTTCGTCCGGTAGCGAGGACAAAAGAAGCATACAAAGTCCAATGCTTTCCTTCATGCCATTGAGCAGATGCTTTTAGAGTCAAGCCGCTTGAATTGAGAGCGTGCCAAGTCTGCTCCGGATAGTTTGGTTCATGGCGCAGGCCATTTCCGTAGCTGATATTGAAATCACCGGTCACCTTCCCGAATGTCCGTGCGACTGAAAGATATGCTCCGTAATTATATCCATTGGAGATGATCAGATGAGCGAACGGATTATATTCGATTGTTATAATTTCCATCACCTGACCTTGATATTCAGCCTGATTCTTAACCAGATTCCAATAAGCACCAGCTTCTGCTGTAAGTCCTAACCATAGGAGATTCTGTGTTACATTTCCCGACACAGCTAAGGCTCTTTGCATAGGAGCTTCATGATTGGCACTAATCATATAGTTGGTAGCGAGTCCCAACTCTGAAAAACCCACTTGGTGGACAGGTTGGCATGGATGAGCGCAAGACAAATTGACTGCACCCCTCGGAATTTTCGCGATTAATGTAAGCGAAGGTGTAAATATCAATGCGGAATAATTCCGATGGCCAATCGTCTTCGAACTATAATATCCAATGGCAGTCTCAGCAGTTAGCTTAAATTTTTCAGGGATTATCCACAGACCGGCTCCTCCATATAAGGTGGAAGTGATTGAATTTTGAGGATATGAGTTTGAGAAGCGTATAGAAGTTCCAGTGGCATCATCGCTTTCAAGTGATGCCCATTGGGGAATATCTTTTGTATAAATAAAATTAAGTCCACAATTCCAAGAAGCAATTTTTCCTCTTTGGTTATTACTACTTAGCTTTGAATTCATACCGTATGTATGCTGATATGAAGGTCCGTTGACCATCATCTGTGGCATCCCCAATGCAATGGCATTATTAAACCTTGAATAATACGCATTTATATTGAAAGTATTCCTCCTCTTACGCTCATAGCTCACATTATAAAGTGTATTTGTCCACCGGATGGAAGTATTGAGACTATATTTGATGTCGTCATACCCTATTTTGTCTCCTGAGAGAAAACATGAAGCCTTGACGACATCCAACGCTGAAATACGATAGGCAATTGTGGCATTAAAGTCCTTGAAATCATATTTAATACCTATATCCGATGTGGTCAACCATTTCTTATATATTTGATCAATATAGGATATGCGCCCTGACGCTGAAATCGACAGTCTATTTGCAAACCCGGCACGAACAGATATAGAAGAAGCCATCATTCCGATATTGCAATTACCCTCCGCTCCCGAACGGAAACGTTCGGCTGAAGAAAGAGAAAACGCCGAACCAAGGCGTGGAGCCATATCTGAACCCGATTGCCTACTGAATACCATTGAGGAAAAATGATCGGTATTGAATGTAGAGAAAAGTCCTCCAAACCGATAAGGGAAAGCTACCGGCGCTCCGTCGATCAAATATTGAGCTTGGGAGGGTTGGGTGCCGGAGACAAAGAATCCTGATCCATAGTCGCTGATTGACGATACTGAATGAAGAGCCCCGATTTGATTTATGAAATCCACCTCACCAAATGTACGCGAAAGCTTCTCAATATTATCCTTCTTTATCGATATAGAGCCATCTTCACGCTTTGAAAACTGCGAATGTCCTTCCTGACTCACTATGACATCCGGCAATAAGAAGCCCGTTGTATCCGGGTCCTCACATTCTGCCGAGACATTAAACGAGTAGGTAAGAAATATATAAAGCCAAAAGGAAGCACATAATTGCACTCCCCTTTGGCGTATAGAAGTATTCTTAATTGCAGTGAAATGGATCACCATTCTATGCCACCGGCTACTTCCCAAATATTCTGATAAGCCTTCAAAAGGCTATTCCACTTCCGTGCCACGTTTGTGAAATTCTCAAAATAGCTGGCGACATCGTATGTAGTTCCATCAGGGAAAAGAACATCTGCTGAAACGACGTATTCCCATTCATCATAATAACCATAACTATAATCGTAAAAATATGGTACAAATTTGAACGAAGCCTGATCTGTCTTGGTCTTGTTGTATCTTACTTGCGACTTGATATGCTGATTCAGTCTGTCGCAAGCTTGCTCACAATCCTTACGGGCAGCATCTTTGTTATTATCATAATCATAGCTATCATAATAGTCACCTAAATCAATCGGCAAATTTTTATAATATTCAATCTGTGCATAAACTTGGACCTTATCCAACACGTTTGCTCCGCAATCCCCGGTCTTGAACATTTTAGCCCACTCTGTTTCAGCCTCTTCTTCATCCATATCTGCCATAGAAGTGTACTTGTCGATATTGCAAAGATCCCTACCGGTCACTGTAGCATAGCCTTCTGCAACCCAATCTCCGGAAATGTAGAACTCAGAGCGTGCCTCCACCTTTGAATCAGTACCCTCCACTATTGTGGTAGCTTTAAGATTCATAAGATTGGCTTTGACATCAGCTGAAATGGTATGTTTCTTAGTGTCAATGCTTGACACTACCTCTGAATCAGCCAATTGTTTTCCATTTTCTGTAAGGGTAGCCTTGACTGTCTTAGGAACGGAAAGGAAGTATTGATATTTTACTTTGAACTCTTCCCAATGTCCATTTACGTAATCTTCGTCCCATTCATCAATCGAGAAATCGACATCATATTCGCCACCGGATTGAGCCACAGTCAAAACCACCGGCTGTCCACTTTTATTTTTGAATTGAAATACGATATCTTTAGAATCGCTGGTTTTTACCCATTTTTCTTTAGCATAGTTGGGCTCGTAGATTCCTGACAATTTATTGAAGTTGACAGTATAAGAATAGCTCGTGGCAGCACGTGTCAGAGCATCCATATCTCCGCGAGCAGCATCTGAGAGAGCCTTTAAATATGCTGCAGGAGTGCGTTTAGATTCATTAGGTTCTATTTCAAATTCTTCAGGAGCATCAAAATATTCAAATTCACTTGAAAAGTAAGCCGCCAATTCTACAGCTTGCCTTTGATCTTCCGGTTTAAACTTGTTTAGGAATTCTGCGGCAGTCTCCTGAAGGTATTCCTTACTTTCTTCAGGTGTCATTTCAGTCATCGAGCCGGAACCCTGAGGACCGCCGGGGTTGTCGATTTCTTTTTTGTCACCTCCGCAACTTGCCAGCATTGACATTACTAAAACTGCAGGCAGGAAATAAGTTAATTTCATAACAGTGATTTTATTTTATGTTGATATCAAATTGTTTGACTATTTTTTATCTAATCTATTTGGCTTGGAATCCTCGCTTTTTATTTTGGGGTGCAAATTTAATAAAAAAATTTATACCGGCAAAATAATTATTGTTAATCACACCAAGTAATAAAATTAAAAATTCAATCTAAAAAATATTTCAAAAAATATTTGGTGGAATGAGAAATTTGTTGTAACTTTGCACTCGCAATCGGGAACAACATCCGAGTGCAACTCCCAACGAGGATTCTTGGTGCGGTAGTTCAGCTGGTTAGAATGCCGGCCTGTCACGCCGGAGGTCGCGGGTTCAAGTCCCGTCCGCACCGCCGAGGAGAGAGGAAGAGCAGTATTGTTGACTTCGGTCGCGTACTGCTCTTTTTTCGATTATTCGGATTTCTCTTTTTTAATTGTTACAACAGTATGGTTATCGACTGTCATACACATCGAAATGCGCCGGACCCACACGCAATCATATCGACATCGCCAATAGGTTTCGTAGCGCAAGGTTCGCAGCTTTGGTCCGTAGGCCTTCATCCTTGGGACCTTGGACTCTTTTGCGCCGACAATCTCCGAATTAAAGACGAAATATGGGTAGAACTCGTAGCATCAAGCGCCTCTCCGTACGTGGCTGCCATTGGCGAATGTGGCATCGACTTATCCCACGGAGGGCTCCTCGCTACCCAAATGCTTGCTTTCAGAAAACAAGCCCTTCTTGCTGAACGCCTGAAAAAACCATTAATTATCCATGCCGTAAAAGCTCATGACATCATTACCGGCATGAAAAAAGACCTTAAGCCCGAACAGCCCTGGATCATACACGGATTCCGCAATAAACCTACCATCGCCGAAATATACCTCAAAGCCGGTTGCTGGCTAAGCTTCGGTGAAAAATTCAGCCCGGAAGCCCTCGACATAACCCCTCCTGACCGTATTCTTGCTGAGACTGATGAATCGCAACTCTCCATCGACACAATCATAATGCGTCTCGAAGAGTCTGTGCAAAAAAGCCTCCGTGAGACAATAATCGAAAACAGCAAAATCTTCCATCCTTATGAATAGATATATCTTCTCATTATTAACAGCATATTTTTTAGGCCTCATCTCGACTTTCGCCCTACGCCTTGAGCCAATCAAATACGGCAATATGGAGAATTGGGTCACTCGCAATATTACCGAATCTGCGATAATTGGAGGAAAACACAAGACTCTCTACGAAATTGCTCCCAAAACCACCATCGACGGCAACAAAGCTTACAAAAACATGGGAAATTCCCCTTGGGCAAACTCCAATGCATACGCTAAAGTCTGCGGTGTAGTGAAAGGCTCCACGACGGTTTCCCCTGCACAGAGAGGAGGAAGCACCGTGGCAAAATGCGAAGCAAAGATGGAAAATGTCAAGGCTCTGGGCATAGTAAATATGGACGTTATGGTCGCCGGGTCAATCTTTCTCGGTCAACTGTTCGAGCCCGTCACATCCACAAAAGGTGCTTTCGGGAAAATGGAAATGGGCATTCCATACACCAAACGTCCTAAAGCCCTTGTCTACGACTATGAAATTGTAATGCCAAAAGACAATACTCGAACAAAATCCACCGGATTCAGCAAGCAAAAGACTCTCCAAGGGCGCGACAATGCAGAAGTCTACGTTCTCCTTCAGCGCAGATGGGAAGATGAAAACGGCAACATATACGCCAAAAGAGTTGGCACCGGACGCGAACGATACAACAAGTCAATACCCTGGACACGCCAGCATGAACTCCCTATCCATTACGGAGACATAACATCAGAAAACTTCTATAAGCCCTGGATGGGACTCCTTGACGGCGACAAGGCGTATTACGCACGCAACTCCAAAGGGAAACTCGTCCCTGTCCACGAAATTGGTTGGGACGATGCCAACGCCACTCCGACCCACGTCCTAATGATGGCATCAGCCTCCTGTGGCGA
>CAMWQY010000130.1 GCA_947176355.1 uncultured Porphyromonadaceae bacterium | reverse complement strand
GGGTTCAGCTACATCGAAAGCTGGGGTCATGGAGATTTCGTTGCGACGTCCGGACTGATTGTCGATCCAGAATACCGTCATCTTGGCCTTGCCGGCGCCATCAAGACGAAAACCTTCGAGCTGGCTCGACTTCGCTTTCCGTTCGCGAAACTTTTCTCTATCACTACCTCACTTCCAGTCATGAAGCTCAATTCCAGAATGGGCTACAAACCTGTTACATTCTCGGAATTGACAGACGATGAGGAATTCTGGCAGGGTTGCCAGGGTTGCAAAAATTATGACATTCTGCAGCGAAACAACAGACGCATGTGCTTATGCACCGGAATGCTTTTCGACCCCAAACAACCACTTCCTGTCGACCAACAGGCCAACCCCTATATGATTAAGGTAAGAAACCGCATCAAGCGACTCCTTCACCTCAAAAAGTAATTAAGGAGAGTATAGGGTATCAAATATAGTCTCACGAATAGAAATCAAAGTATATAATATGTCTGAAAATAATAAAAAGAAAGTGCTTCTCGCATTTTCAGGAGGTCTCGATACCTCTTTTGCTGTAAAATATCTATCCGAAGATCTCGGTTACGAGGTGCATACCGCTATTGCAAACACCGGTGGTTTTTCTGAAAAGGAACTCGAAGAAATAGCCGACCGCTCTAAACGTCTTGGGGCTGCTTCTCATGCCACTCTTGACATAACAAAAGACTATTACGATAAGAGTATAAAATATATGATTGCAGGTAACGTTCTTCGCAACGGCACCTATCCTATCTCGGTAAGCTCTGAAAGAATTTTCCAGGCTATCGCAACAATCGAATATGCTAAAAAACTTGGAGTGGACGCAATTGCCCACGGTTCAACAGGCGCAGGAAACGATCAGGTTCGTTTCGACCTTACCTTCCAGATCCTCGCTCCGGAAATCGAGATAATCACTCCGACTCGCGACCTGACTCTTACCCGCGAATATGAAATCGACTATCTGAAGAAACACGGCTACGAAGCTGACTTCAAAAAGATGGAATATTCTATCAACAAAGGTCTTTGGGGCACATCCATCGGCGGCAAAGAGACTCTCCATTCTGAACAGACACTCCCGGAACACGCTTATCCTTCACAGGTGACAGCCACCGAACCGGAGAAACTGACCATATCTTTCAAAGAAGGAGAAATATCTGCTGTCAACGGCAAGGAATATACGGATAAAATAGAGGCCATCCGCGAAGTTGAACGTATCGGTTCACGCTTCGGCATAGGCCGCGATATGCATATCGGCGACACTATCATAGGAATAAAAGGTCGTGTTGGTTTCGAGGCTGCCGGTCCTATACTCATCATTGCTGCCCACAAGATGCTTGAAAAGCATACTCTCACAAAGTGGCAGCAGTATTGGAAAGACCAAGTCGGCACATGGTATGGCATGTTCCTTCACGAGGCTCAGTATCTCGAGCCGGTAATGCGCGACATCGAAAAGATGCTCGAAAGTTCTCAGCGCAATGTGACAGGTACTGTCGAACTTATCCTTCGACCCTACTCTTATACTCTTGTAGGAGTAGACTCTCCGTTTGACCTGATGAAGACTGACTTCGGCGAATATGGTGAAGTCAACAAGGCATGGACTGCCGATGATGTGAAGGGATTCACCAAGATCCTCGGCAACCAGATGAAGATATATCACAACAATCAGGTCAAAAACGGCAAATCAGAGTGAAAAAAATCGGTATAATCGGAGGAGCCGGCTACACTGCCGGCGAACTCCTTCGCCTGCTCATAAATCATCCCGAAGTGAGCATTGAATTCGTACACTCTTCAAGCAACGCCGGAAAACCAATCACAGATGTTCACGGAGGTCTGCTTGGAGAGACTGACATTGTATTCTCTGATTCCCATCCCCTTGAAGATATAGACATTCTTTTCCTTTGCTCTGCTCACGGACAAAGCAAGACTTTTTGGGAAGAAAACAATCGTCCTAAGGGTCTAAAGGTAATCGACCTTGCTCAAGATTTTAGAGATGAATCTGAAGGGTATGTATATGGCTTGCCTGAACTTCAGTTTGATAAAATAGAAGCTGCTGATTCTGTAGCAAATCCGGGTTGCTTCGCTACTGCGCTCCAACTCTCTCTTTTGCCTCTCGCAAAGGCTCATTTGCTTCCGGAAAATGGAGATATTAATATCACAGCACTCACAGGATCTACCGGAGCCGGAGTAAAACCGGGAGTAACTACCCATTTCAGCTGGAGAAACGACAATATTTCTGTCTATAAGCCTTTTACTCATCAGCATCTGATTGAAATTTCAGCCACTCTGAAAAAATTGCAGCCTGCTAACACTGCGACTATCAATTTCGTGCCGATGCGTGGCGACTTCCCCCGGGGCATCTTTGCGGTGACTACCCTTGATTGTCCACTTACTGAGGAAGAAGCTATAAAACTTTATAAAGACTTTTATCAGAATGCTCCTTTCACAGTAGTTAGCGACCGCACCATTGATCTCAAACAGGCTGTCAATACCAATAAGGCTATCATCCGTGTTGAAAAGCATGGGAAAAAACTTTTGGTGACTTGTGCCATAGATAACCTTCTTAAAGGCGCTTCAGGACAGGCTGTACAAAATATGAACATTATGCTCGGTATTGATCAGACAACCGGTCTTCATCTCAAACCATCAGCTTTTTAAGAGTATGAAATTATTTGATGTATATTCTCTTTATGATATTGAGCCTGTAAAGGGTTCCGGCAATCACGTCTATACAGAAGACGGCACTGAATACCTCGACCTTTATGGTGGCCATGCCGTAATTTCTGTAGGACATGCACATCCACATTACGTTGAAGCCGTAGCTAACCAAGTTGCAAAACTCGGTTTCTATTCCAATTCCGTAATCAATTCGCTTCAAGAACGTCTTGCAGAAAAACTTGGCAAAGCATCCGGTTATGACGACTATGCACTCTTCTTGTGCAATTCCGGAGCCGAGGCTAATGAAAATGCAATGAAGCTCGCGTCTTTTGCAACCGGAAGAAGCAAAATACTTGCTTTTGGACACGCTTTCCACGGTCGCACTTCCGGTGCAGTAGCAGCAACTGACAATCCCTCTATCCAAGCCCCTTTCAATAGGACGGAGAATGTAACTTTTGTACCTCTCAACGACTTTGAATCGATGAGAAATGCCCTCTCCACCAAAGAATACGCAGCAGCTATTATTGAAGGTATTCAGGGAGTAGCGGGAATACACGAACCGTCAACAGAGTTCATGCAGGCTCTTGAAAAGGAATGCAAGGAAACCGGCACGCTACTCATTCTTGACGAAATCCAATCAGGATATGGACGTTCCGGAAAATTTTTCGCGCATCAGCATCATGATGTCAAGCCGGATATAATAACCTGTGCAAAGGGTATTGCCAATGGTTTTCCAATGGGAGCTGTCTTAATTTCTCCTTCTATTGAAGCAAAAAAGGGAATGCTTGGTACTACTTTTGGTGGAAATCATCTTGCCTGCGCTGCCGCAATCGCTGTTCTTGACATCATTGAAGATGAAAAACTCATTGAAAATGCTGCATCAGTCGGACAATATCTTATAGACGAACTTAAGAAAATTCCTAATATTCAAGATGTAAGAGGTAGAGGTCTGATGATAGGATTTGAAGTAGATGGTTTCACCGGTCCTGAACTGCGTAAGAAACTCCTTTTCGACCACCATGTATTTACCGGTGGTGCAGGAAAGATGACTGTCAGACTTCTTCCCGCACTCACACTTTCCCAAAAGGATGCGGAAACATTTATCACAGAACTAAAGAAAGCCATCACTCTTTAGCAATAATTGAACATACGATATGAAAAAATTCACTTGTGTAGAAGACATAGGACCTCTCGATAAAGCTCTTGCTGAAGCCGCTCTCATAAAGAAAGATAGATTCGCCTTCACCGGTCTTGGACGCAACAAGACATTGCTTATGATCTTCTTCAACTCCTCACTTCGCACCCGACTTTCTACTCAGAAGGCAGCCATGAATCTTGGAATGAACGTAATTGTCCTTGATGTGAACCAAGGGGCATGGAAACTTGAGACAGAACGTGGAGTCATTATGGATGGCGACAAGGCTGAGCACCTTCTCGAAGCCATTCCTGTAATGGGTTGCTATTGCGACATCATCGGAGTTCGTTCATTTGCCGGCCTTACCAATAAAAAGGATGATTACGAAGAAAAAGTAATATCGCAGTTTATAAAATATTCCGGGAAACCGGTATTCAGTATGGAAGCTGCGACAAGACATCCTCTCCAAAGTTTTGCAGACCTAATCACTATTGAGGAATACAAGACTAAAGAACGCCCGAAAGTAGTGATGACCTGGGCTCCCCACCCAAAGGCACTTCCCCAAGCAGTTCCAAACTCATTTGCAGAATGGATGATCGCTGCAGGCTACGATTTCGTAATCACTCATCCGCACGGATACGAGCTGGATCCAGCTTTCACAAAGGGTGCAAAAATCGAATACGATCAACGCAAGGCTTTTGAAGGAGCTGATTTCATCTATGCCAAGAACTGGTCGGCATACGAAGATCCTAATTACGGAAAAGTCATTTCTACAGACCGGGACTGGACCGTAGATGCTGAAAAAATGGCTCTTACGAATAATGCATATTTCATGCATTGTCTGCCTGTAAGAAGAAATATGATAGTGACCGATGATGTAATCGAATCCGACAGAAGCATCGTAATTCCGGAAGCTGCAAATAGAGAAATTTCTGCTCAGGTGGTAATTAAACGTCTTCTTGAAGGCTTAAATTCTTGAATACTGCAAGAAAGTATGGAAATTAAGAACATTAACGTTGTAAAGATCGGTGGGAATGTCATTGACGATCCCACCGCTCTCGCTACTTTCGTCGATATCTTCTCAAAACTTGAAGGGCCAAAGATCCTCGTACATGGAGGAGGCAAGGAAGCAACGCGCCTGAGTAAGGGAATGGGAATCGAGACTGTCATGATCGAGGGAAGACGGGTAACTGACCGTGCTACTCTCGATATAGTCACCATGACTTACGCCGGGCTAATCAACAAGCGCATCGTAGCTCTTCTTCAAGCTGCAGGATGCAATGCCCTTGGTTTTTCCGGTGCCGATGGCAATATCATAAAAGCAACACGTCGGCCTGCCAACCCAATTGATTTTGGATTTGTGGGCGATATTGACCCAAAAGATGTCAATGACACACTCATCCGTTTACTCCTCGAAGCAGGAATCACTCCGGTAATTTGTGCAATTTGCCATGACGGCAACGGAACTCTCTTGAACTGCAATGCCGATTCAGTGGCTTCTGCAATAGCAATCGGTGCTTCACGAATTGCACCGACGGTGCTTACTTTCTGCTTTGAGAAAGCCGGGGTACTTTCTGATGTAGATGATGACAATTCAGTCATTCCTCTAATCACAAAAGAGAACTTTAACGATCTAAAAGAAAACGGGACAGTTGCGAAAGGTATGATTCCCAAACTAACAAATGCCCTTGACTCTGCAGCCAAAGGAGTAAAAGAAGTGAGGATCTGCAAAGCTGAAAATTTACTAAATAATACCGGGACAATCATTAGATAGCAAATAAAACTTGACCATGGCTGATTATATTTCCCTTCTTCAAGAACTTATTTCAACTCCGTCTTTTTCAAGAGAGGAGTCGGCCACCGCCGAAATATGGGAAAAATGGCTAAAAGAAAACGGAGCAGGTGAAGTAAAAAGACTTCACAACAACGTATATGTTCTGTCTAAAAATTTTGACCCGAATAAACCGATTCTCATGATGAATTCACATCATGATACGGTGAAGCCGGCAACGTCATATACACGTAATCCTTTTAGCCCTGACATTGAAGGGGATAAGCTTTATGGTCTTGGCAGTAATGATGCCGGAGCTGCCGGAGTGGCTCTTGCAATGGCGTTTCTTGCTCTGAAAGATAACGAAAATCTACCTGTAAATCTTCTACTTGCCATCACAGCCGCAGAAGAAGTGATGGGAGAACTTGGAATGAGAGCTTTCCTACCTCATCTTGCAAATAATGGACTGACACCGGATATGGTGCTCGTTGGAGAACCTACCGGCATGCAAGCGGCAATAGCTGAACGCGGTCTTTTAGTGCTCGATTGCGTAGCTAAAGGGAAAGCCGGACATGCAGCGAGAAATGAAGGAATCAATGCTCTCTACAGAGCTATAGAAGACATAGATAGACTGAGGAATTTTAAGACTGAAAAGATAAGCAATGTTTTAGGGCCAATCAAAGTCAGCGTGACCATGATCAATTGCGGAACGCAACATAATGTTGTTCCTGACTCTTGTAGCTATGTAGCAGATATTCGCACCACAGATGCCTACAGTAATGAAGAAACAGTAGAACTACTAAGGCAATGTGTAAAATGGAGTGAACTAACTCCAAGATCAACTCGTGTTCACGCGTCAGTAATCGACGAAACTCATCCTCTTGTCAAAGCTGCTACTGCCCTCGGCAAAGAAACGTTCATCTCCCCTACTACTTCTGACATGGCGCTTATGCACGGAATTCCTTCCTTGAAAATGGGACCCGGACAATCATCAAGATCGCATTCTGCTGATGAATTTGTATGTCTTTCTGAAATATCACAGGCAATTGACACTTATATAAAATTAATAACGACACTGAAACTCTAAGATAATATGAAACTATGGAATAAAGGCGTCGAGCCGGATAAAGCAATAGAGAAATTCACCGTAGGTCAAGACAGAGAACTTGACCTCAGACTTGCCAAATATGATGTACAAGGCTCTATGGCTCACATCCGAATGCTCCAATCTATTGGATTGATCAGCAAAGAAGAGCTTGACCTACTTCTGCCGGCTCTTCAACAGATTTTAGAAGAAATAGAGCGAGGAGAATTTACTATTGAAGAGGGAGTCGAAGATGTTCATTCCCAAGTAGAGTTTATTCTAACAGACCGTCTCGGAGACGTCGGCAAAAAAATCCATTCCGGACGTTCTCGCAACGATCAGGTGCTTGTAGACTTGAAGCTGTTCTTCCGAGATGAGCTCAAACACATTTCGGAAAGCATGCAGAATCTTTTTAACCGATTGATAGAGCTTTCAGAAAGACATAAGGACAAACTAATGCCCGGCTACACGCATCTGCAAGTGGCGATGCCATCTTCTTTTGGACTATGGTTTGGAGCTTACGCAGAAGCCCTAACCGATGATATGAATATGGTGGTGGCTGCTTACAATATTGCCAATCAAAATCCTCTTGGCTCTGCAGCAGGCTATGGAAGTTCATTCCCTCTCAACAGAGAAATGACAACAGAGCTGCTACATTTCGCAAATCCTCATTACAACGTGGTAGCAGCCCAAATGAGCCGAGGAAAGACAGAGAGAGCCGTGGCTGCTGCCATTGGTAC
>CAMWQY010000129.1 GCA_947176355.1 uncultured Porphyromonadaceae bacterium | reverse complement strand
ATAGGGGAGAGGCTTATGTCCGGAGATATATCCTTGACAAGAGAGTCTGCTATATAATTGAGCAAAACACATATAGGTATAGTGATGACGAGAGAGATTATTATCAGTATGACATATACGTTTCCGAACATGCGGTAAATGTTCCAGCTCTTTGCTCCGTTGACCTTACGCACGGCAACTTCTTTCCTTCGTGCACGAGTATCGAGAGCTACTGTGCTGAAAATGCTCATCGCGCAGATCAGAAGGCTCACAAATCCCAAGATTAGTCCCCCACCTTTTATGGCTTCAATGAATCCTGTCAGAGGACTTATCCTTTCGCGATAATTTAAAACCACCTTATTTATAAGTTCCGGATCTAATCGACTCACTGTTTCATCTACGTTTTTTGCGAGAGATGCTCCTTTCCCGGGCTTAGGTATGAGAAGATATTCCATAAACTGAGCGTCTTCCCAATTTGGCAAAATAAATACGAGTGACTCGTTTACCGCGTCGTAGGCAATACTTTTGATTATTCCCTCGATGGGAAAAGTGATATCTTTATCACGGAATGCCTCGATGGTCAGAGCGTTGTTGCTGAGAATGCCTAATTCCTGAAACCGTCTGTATAGATTATCACTGATAAGCATATATGCATCGCGGTCAGTATTTCCATTGATCCATTCCACATTCATTCCAAGCTCTGTGATCAATGTCGGGTCGTCGGTGAAATACGAATTAAAATAGGTGTGTCTATCTAATTTCTCAACGACCTCCGGATTCTCTTTGATTTCATTAATGGATGTATAGGATTGACCGCACAGGATGATTTTGTCAAGGTCAGGAAGACGCTTGATCTCATTTAACAGTAGTCCCTTATCCGTGGAATACATTGGTTGAAAATAGAGATATTCCCTAAAATGACTGTCATTATCCGGAATGTGGAAATCTTTTATAATCTTGTTTCCCCCATTTATGAGTATGAAAGTACCGCATAAAAATACTATGCATATAACTATCTGAATGCCTAACATCACATTACGGAAAAGATGATTGCGACTCCTTCGCATGTTTTCTGCAAGTCTGCTTCCTTGCTTATAGATTCGTGACAAGGTTATCCAGATAACGACACAACAGACAGCAAGAAGTCCACCCCCTATTGCCAGGCTATAATGCCATAGATTATGGATGTTAAAGCCGATATTGTTGATGATCAGGTTAAGTTTCATATCGCAGAAATCCTGCAACAAAATTCCGAGGATTATTGCCACAACGACAGCAAGGAAGATGGATACAAATATTTCAGTAAACATCTGTCCAAACAATCGTAGACGGTTCGCACCATTGACAATACGAAGAGCTAATTCCCGACGCCTTATGTGAAACAATTGAATTTCTATACGTAAGAAGCCAATTATTGCTGCCAAAAGAATGAGAGCACCGACGAAATAACCTATCACTTGAATGGCAATAATCATGCGTAAATCCTCTCTTTCGGATACTCTTCCCAACTTCACTTGCAATCCAAGAGGCTTTACGCGATCATTTATCTCTTTTTCTAACTTAGCTTTCGTAAAGCCTTTCCTTAACACTACATCTATCCAGACTGCAAAATAATCATAATTGTCAAAATCGCAATCTGATATATCATCGGCAAGGCAATAGAAGAGTTTATCATTATCCATAGATGAATCCGTCACGGAAAGCGATTTATACACGTCCACTATCGTCACCGGAATCGGTTGTACATTCCTGGTGGATGTCTGCACTGCTCCAATGGGGTTTTTATCCTGAAAGATACGTTTTGCGAAATCCTCACTTATAATGGCTTCCCCCGCTTTCAATACCCTGATCTTTTTACCGGTGATTGCGGAGCGTAAGCCGGCATAGTCCGCGTAAGCCGGATCTATAATCGTCCCATCTACATATCCTTTGCGAATAGTTGAGTCTGCCAAATGAAAGTCCGCTTTTATAGATACAGGGCTTCCGTTTGGAACGGCAATCTTCTCTGCACATCTTAGTCCTCCGTCTTTTTTGACGGCACGGATTATATCATTATTGATATTAATTCTTTGTCCGTCTTCTTTGGAAATGAACTCCATCTGATAAGCTCTTTCGAAATATGTTTCATTGCATATAAACGGAAGCTTAAATCTCGTGATTAGCGAATGAGTAAAAGAGAGTGTGACGATTCCGACAGCGATGCTCAGCACGCTGATCGCCGTCTGAAGCTTATACTTCATAAGGTTTCTGACGGCAACCTTGAGATTGTGTAGAATAATGTTCATGGCTTTATCTTTGAATTATGATGCAAAGATAAATCGATATGACCTGACAACAAAGAATTTCCACCCCCAAAAATGCAGATTGTATGAAAATCATACACTTTTCTGTATGATTTTCATACAATCTGCGCGTTAATAACCTCTTTATTGGGTTATTTTAGCATCGCATATAAAGTTATTGTTTTATATGCCTTTGTTCTTTCTTATTATCTTGATGATAAAAATATGCGGTACCAACAAGTGCTATAACTATAATTAAACCAAACATAAACATTGCGCCCATAATCAATCATTTTTTAGAGTTCCTATTTCTATTTCTTTTTATCCTTCTTATTTGTATTGGTTTATCAGAAGTCAGGAAAAGACCGCAAACAAGTGCTACTATTACTGATAATCCACCTCCAATATATAGAACCCATGTCTCTGCTCTTCCAAATACAGATGAAAGTATAACAGCAGTTGCTATATACTTAGCTATGTCCATCAGCCATTTGCCGAATTCTTTTCTCATATCAAAAGTTTTTTATTCTGCAAATATAACTAATATTATTCATTAAACCAAAATAATAAAGAAATTGTTCACAAAAATAACTATACACATTTCTCTTTCGGCACTAATAACGCTAATAATATGTGTAAAATCCCACATTTCCCTAAAATGACTCTATTCTTTCGCTATAATCCTTGAAGGATTTACCTGCATCACCTTATGTATCTGCCAGCCGACGATGATTGCTATAAGCAAGATTACTATGGAAATGCCTAAGATGATAGGCCAAAGAGGGGAGAGGGTGTTATCCGGTGAAAGTTCTGTCAGCATTGACTCCACTACCTGATTGAAAAGTATACATACCGGCACCGCGATAAATATTGAGATAGCTATCATCACAAGATAAACCCTTCCGAACATACGGTAAATATCCCGACTCTTTGCACCATTTACTTTGCGCACAGCAATCTCTTTCCTTCGAGCTCTCGTATCAAGTGCAATAGTGCTGAAGATGCTCATAGCGCAAATCAGAAGGCTTACACAGCCCAATATCCATCCTGCGGTTCTTACGGTTTCAACAAATCCAGGGACTTCGTTTGCTTTCTCACGGTAATTGAATACCATCTTGTTTATGGCTTCCGGTTCGAAACGTCTGATGGTTTCATTCACACTTTCCGCAAGTGCTTTGCTTTTCCCTTCCTTTGGAACGAGCACCCAAGGCATCAGCTCATCTTTCCATTCAGGGCTGATAGCTACTAATGACTCTCCTTCAGCATCATAAGGAATCTTATTGATAATTCCGACGATTGGCAGCGTCTGCTCGTTGTCATATCCTGCCATAATGGTCAGCGCATTGTTGCTTAGCACACCGAGTTCTTGAAGACGGTGGTATAGATCTTTGGATATTAATAAACATCCTGTGCAATTCTTGTCATGATGAAACCATACCACATCCATTCCAAGAATAGATATTAGAGATGTATCTTGCGTACAATATACGTTAAAGAATCCTCGACCTGAAAATTTATCCTGAAAATTAGGATGGTCAATTATTTCCTTGATAGGGAGATATCCATCACCTGTCATAACCATTTTATCAAGGTCCGGAAGACGTTTGATCTCATCAAGAAGACGTTCGCGCTCATTTGCATTTATCGTTTCAAGATAAAGACAATTCTTATAAAAATCGTCATTGGCAGGGACATTGCATGCTTTTAATATCTTGTATCCACCATTGACAAGAATGAATGTGCTACATACGAAAACCATGCTTATAATAATCTGTATCCCTAACATTGTATTGCGAAATATATGGCTGCGGCTTCTTCGAATATTGGCATACAAACCATGTTCTGCTTGGATGACTCGACGCAAAGTAATCCAACCTATAAGACTGCAAATTATTAGCAGGAGTCCTCCAATCTTGATGCTGTATTCCCAAAGATTCTGAATTGTCAATCCCGTTACATTAATAATCAGATGCATATTGTTATCACAGAAATCCTGAAGCAAATTGCCAAGTATCATGGCAATGATGATAGCCAAAGAAATACATATCATTATCTCTGTGAAAAGCATTCCAAAAAGTTTCTTTATGGTTGCCCCATTGACGATTCTGAGCGCAAGTTCACGGAGTCTGATACTGTACAACTGTATCTGTATCCTAAGAAAACCGATAATTCCTGCCAAAAGAATAAGGGAACCTATTAAATAACCCAGTAGCTCTATACTTATGATCATACGGACTTTTGAGTCATCAGATACTTTTGTAACTTCCCCTTTCAGTCCAAGTGATTTCACCTTTCTGTTTATTTCATTTAGTAGTTGCTGTTTGGAGCAATCTTCTCTTAATACTACGTTTATCCAGTTAGCAAAAAATTTTCCATTAATATCATTGTCTTCAATATTGTCGCCAATACAATAGGTAAACATGTCAGAGCCGAATGGATAGTCATAGAGTTTAACTTGATACACGTCTACTATGGTGACCGGTATTGTTTGAGTACCGTAAGTTATTAATGTTTGTTTAGCACCAATTGGATTCTTGCCAAGGAAATGTGTCTTTGCAAAATTATCACTGACGATTCCCTCTCCGGATTTCAGTTTTCTGATTTTTTTACCCGTAATGGCGGAACGAAGACCGGAATAGTTTGGATATTCCGGATCAGTATATGCTGCACAAATTGCGCCCTTGAATACAGAGGAATCTGCTAAATGGAATTCTACAGGAAGATTACCTGACCAGCCGTTAGGCACAGCAATCTTTTCTGCACATCTCAGTCCACCATCGCTTTTTATAATCTTAATGAGTTCTTTGCTAATATTGGCATACTCGCTTTCATGCTCTGACTTAAAGGACACTTTATAGGCACGGTCATAGTATGATTCGTAAAAAATTGAAGGAAGTTGGATTCTTGACAACAGAGAATGTGTAAAAGAGAGCGTTACGATGCCGACAGCGATGCTCAGCACACTGATAGCAGTCTGAAGCTTATACTTCATAAGGTTTCTGACGGCAACCTTGAGATTGTGTAGAATAATGTTCATGGCTTTATCTTTGAATTATGATGCAAAGATAAATCGATATGACCTGACAACAAAGAATTTCCACCCCCAAAAATGCAGATTGTATGAAAATCATACATAATAGTGTATGATTTTCATACAATCTGTGTTAAAGGGTAAGTAGTTTCGGCAACCAGTCGATAAGTGGAAGAGGAATATTCAGAATCTTAGTAGATGTGTCTTTTGCTGATGTCTCTGAAAGTTCTTTCCCGGAAAATATGATGGCTGTTTCAGGCGTATATTTCCCGATGTATACAGAAAGGCTTTTCCCGGCAGTGTTCATAGAACTCTTGACTTCGACTGGAATTATGGAGAGGCCCTCCTGAATCAGGAAATCTATTTCTGCGGTACCGTTGGAGACCCAATAGCGAGGCTGTTGAGGCATCTGTGCTGCTAATGCCTGCGCAATTAAGTTTTCCGTCAATGCTCCTTTGAATTCAGAAAATAATGGATTGGGGGTAGTGAATATTTCCGGAGGAAGCTTTGCAAGCGAGCGAAGAAGACCGATATCAAGCATATAAATTTTAAAAGCATTGAGATCATCGAATGCACTTAGGGGCAATCCCGGTTTAGTTGCGCAGTAGATTTGGTATACAAGTCCGGCTTCGCGAAGCCACGATATAGCGTTTTCATATTCTCTGGCGCGTGCCCCGGGCTTAACTACCTTGTATATGAATTTACGGTTTTCTTTAGCAAGTTGTGATGGCAAAGACTGCCAGACTGCCGCTATTCTCGGAAACTCGACAGCCGTCGTATGCTTTGAAAAGTCAAAATAATATGATGTCAAAATTTCTTCCTGTTCCTTGCTAATGGCTTCGTTTCCTTTGTTTTCAATAGATGCAACAGCGGCTTTAGGCATTCCTCCACATATTTCATACTTGCGGAACGCTTCCCATAGTTTCCCCGAAATAAATTCCGGCAAAGGCTGAATGGAATCAATGCCATCTATATAGTCAACCAATCCTTGATTGTCTGTCCGCAGATATTCCCTGAATGTTATTGGATACATGTGCAGGAAGTCGACTTTACCTACCGGAAAACCTTTGTGATGGTGTATGGCAACTCCAAGTAGTGATCCTGCAGCCATTATATGGTATTGCGGTGCTTCTTCACAGAAGTATTTCAATGAGTTCAGGGCATCCGGACATTCCTGAATCTCATCGAAAATGATAAGGGTTTCTTCCGGATCGATGGGATGGCCGCAATATAGACCAAGTATATTGATGATTCTGACGGGATCTTTTGTTTTGCCAAACTCGAATACTAATTCTTTACTTGCTTCAAAGTTGAAATAAGCGGTATGGCGATAATGCTCTTCTCCAAACTTTTTCATTACCCAAGTTTTGCCAATTTGTCTCGCACCCTGAATAATAAGTGGACGCCGATCCTCGGATTTTTTCCACTTTTCAAGTTCAATTAGTATTTCCCTGTATATTTCCATGTGAATTTTGTTTTCTCTTGCAAAGTTAATATAAAAAAGATGAGAAAACAATATTATCTTAGAAAAATGTGTAAAATCCCACATTTTACCATGGAAAAATGTGTAAAATCCCACATTTTCCTAAGATGGATCTATTCTTTCGCAATAATTTAGCAGGTTATGCATTATGAATTATGAATTCATTTAATCACTAACTCCTCAATCTCCCCAAACTTGTCATATCCGCTCAAAAGCACCTTTTCACCGGGTTGCAACCCTGAAATTATCTCATATTGCTGAGGATTCTGGCGCCCGATCTCAATCTCAGTCTTTCTTGCTCTCTTGCCGTCGGGTGACAGTCTGTATATCCAGTGCCCTGAAGTAACTTGATAGAAATCTCCTCTTGGAATCACAAGTGCAGTTTCCGGAGATGCCAGCTCTATCTGTACTCGATAGCTTTTCCCAAGCCGTATATTTGATGGTTTGTCGGATGTGAAAAGCAAATCGCAAGTGAAGTTTCTGTCCTTTACCTCAGGCACCACTTTACTTATTCGTAAAGGATACTTATTATCCTGATACTGAATATTTGCCGGAAGTCCCGACACAATGCGGTCAATGTAATATTCCGGAAGCGATACACGCATCTTATATTCACTCATCACCTTGATCTCGCCGATCCC
>CAMWQY010000128.1 GCA_947176355.1 uncultured Porphyromonadaceae bacterium | reverse complement strand
AGATTGATGAGCATCACCATACCGTGAGCTGTGGCTTGCTCGATGACGTCGTTGCGACTTCCTTTGAAATGACGGCATTCGCTGACGAGTTTGCTTCCATATTTTGCTCCAATCCAAACTGTGCCGACCGGCTTGTATTTAGTGCCTCCGTCTGGTCCGGCAATGCCTGATGTGGATATCGCGCAGTCGCTCCGCATAAGTTTAGCGGCTCCCTCAGCCATAGCTTCCACAACTTCTCGACTTACTGCACCTTCCTGGTCGATAAATTTTTGCTGCACTCCAAGCACCTTTGTCTTGACATCATTGGCATAGCTGACTATGCTTCCAAGAAAATAGTTGCTGCTGCCCGGTTGCTGGGTAATACGGTGGGCTATGTTGCCCCCGGTGCAACTTTCTGCACAAGCCACAGTTAGATCTCTTTCTTTCAAAAGAGAGCCCAAAACAGCAGCAAGTGGTTTGTCTTCATCCGTGATGACGTCTTTAGTGAAGATGTCACGAAGATTCTGATGCAAGCGGTTCATTTGAAAACGAAGGATTGCAATTCCGGTATGTTGGCCTGTCAGCGTGATCTTAGACAGAAGGAGATTTGCCTCAATCGCTATCTTAATATAGTCAGGGAGGTGCTTCTCGAAATGCTTGAGGATGCTGGCAAGTTCGTCTTTTGTGTAGCCATACACAATGACGTGCCTTTTTTCTATGTTTGGAGCTTCGTTCATAATCTTCGTGTTAGACTTCAACTTTTGAATAAGGGGGCATATCCAGTGAGCAGAACTCACCTTTAAGATACTTATAATATCCGGCAATAGCCACCATGGCGGCATTGTCGGTAGTGAAAGTTCGTTTGGGAATCCAAGCTTTGATCTTGCGACGCCGGCAGAATTCATCTATAGCGGCTCTGACTCCCGAGTTGGCGGATACTCCTCCGCCAATAGCTACTGCATTCACTTTTGTTTCCTTCACAGCCATTGCAAGCTTATCAAGAAGGATATCGATTATTGTCTTTTGCAGGGAGGCAGCCAAGTCAGCTTTATGGTTTTCAATAAAATCGGGGTCCTCTTTCAGATTGTCTCTGACTGTATAAAGGAAAGAGGTCTTTAGCCCACTGAACGAGTAATCATAGCCCGGGATATGGGGCTTGGCAAACTTAAATGCATTTGGATCCCCTTCTGTGGCAAGACGATCGATATGCGGACCTCCGGGATAGGGGAGTCCCATTACTTTGGCACATTTGTCGAAGGCTTCTCCGGCGGCATCGTCGATGGTGCTCCCGAGCATTTCCATATCGAATGGTGAGCGCACGAGGATAATCTGAGAGTTCCCCCCTGAAATGAGAAGGCACAGGAATGGGAAGTCGGGTACTTCTTGCTCCTCTGATTCCTTGATGAAATGACTGAGCACATGGCCGTGAAGGTGATTGACATCAATAGTAGGGATGTCAAGGCCAATTGCCATTCCTTTTGCAAAAGAAGTGCCGACAAGAAGCGAACCAAGAAGCCCCGGTCCGCGTGTGAAAGCTATTGCATCAAGATCTTTGCCGACAACTCCGGCTTGCCGTAGAGCTTCGCTGACTACCGGCAAGATGTTTTGCTGGTGGGCGCGGCTTGCAAGCTCAGGGACTACACCACCAAATTGTTCGTGGACTTTCTGGCTTGCAATGACGTTGCTGCGCAAGATTCCGTCAGTGATCACTGCAGCAGAAGTGTCGTCGCAACTTGACTCTATACCAAGTATTGTAATACTCATTATTATCTTCAGTGTCTTTTAATCTCGCTCAAAATTGAATAATCAAGAGCACAATGCAAAGTTAATATTAATTTTTGAAATTTGCAAATGGAATGCATTTTTTGTAGGAATTGAAAAATTTTATTAATTTTGTAAAGATTTATGAGGGTGTTTGGGCATAACATATACCCATGTAAGTCGCTTATATATGCATATATATTTATAAATGAGCTTGTTGAAACCTGTATACAACGCCTTTAGGAGCATAATCTTAATATTGATTATGCTTCTTGTTGTCGTGTATTCATGTCTCTATATAGTCTTGTCAGTTCCATCTGTCCAAAATAAAGTAAAGGAGAAGGTGTGTGAAGAGGCTTCTGCATATCTTGGTGGAAAGTTAGGCATTGAGAGTTTGTCAATTCGTCCTTTCAGTGAGGTTATCCTTTCGGGCGTCACACTTCTCACTCCTGAAAATGAAAAATGTGCGGAGATAGAAAAGGTAGCAGCCGGGATTGATATTTGGAAACTCATCACAGACAGAAAGATAGTGCTAAACTATGCTGAAATATTAGGTCTGGATGTAAATGTGAATCAAAAGGAAGCAGATTTGCCTTTCAATATCCAATTTTTAATAGATGCTTTATCGCCAAAAGATAAGACAAAACCTTCAGCCAAATATGATCTGAGGATTAGAAATATAGTAGTCAGAAATTCGAAAGCCCACCTAAGCCGACCGTGGATGACAGATGAAGCAGGAAATAGACTGCCCTTTGCCGATTTAGATGTAAAAGGATTAAGATTGGACCTGAGTATCCCTGTCTTGAGAAATGATGAATATGAGTTTGACATAAGAAACCTCCAGTTTGATGCCACTCCGGGTGTTAATCTCCGGGGGCTTTCAGCTGAGGTGATATTTAGGAAAGATACTGTAGGTGATGATGGCGATAGGCTCATAATCAACAATCTGAAATTAGAACTGCCGAATACATCACTCGCTGTTGGAGACGTGGATATCTGTCTCAAATCTATAAATGATGTCAGGGCTTTGGTGGAAGGAAAAGTGACTCCTTCCGATTTTTCAGGACTCGTAGAAAAACTTTCGGAGTTTAATGCAGCCTGGGATCTGAAAGTAGATGCATTGTATAAAGACAATGCTGTTGGAATTTCAGAATTAAATCTAAGCAATAAAGAATTAAGTTCTGATATAAGTATAGAAGGGAATTTGGCAAACTTAAATCATAGAGATAGCATTTCGGTAGAGGTAAGCAAATTGCATGCAGATATTTCATCAAAGCTAATCAACGTGGTAGTTGCCGACTTCTTAAAAGTTAAAGAAAAAGAAAAGAAGATAATCGAGGGGGTGGGTGGAATCTCATTGGATGTTGAAGGAAGCTTAATTGGAGGAAAGGAAGCAGAAGCAAAAGGCAAAATTGCTACAGAAAGCGGAAGCATAGATTTTACTGCCAATGGGAAAGATTTGAAAACTAAGAAACCTCAAATTTCTCTAAAAGCAATAGCAGAAGGTATTGAACTTGACAAGCTTTTAGCTACAGATAAGATTGGAAAAATTTCGTTTGATTTGGATGCAGAGATTTCAGGTTTAGATCGCAATGCCGAAGGGCACGTGACGTTGACTTCCGACGAGTGTATTTTGATGGGAAACGAGTTGACCGGAATAGACCTTGACTTGAAGAAATCAAAGAATGACTTGACATTGACTCTCGACATGGCATCTAATGAGACGAGTGTAAATATTGATGCTGAGGCTCTATTAGCCGGCAAATTGACCGAGGTCGAAGCTGAGCTTGAAGTAGCAGGCTTGACTCTTTCTGATTATGGAATTAAAGGAAAAATGTCTGATTGTGAAATTTCAGCGAAGCTCACAACAATCACTCATGGCAACAATTTAGACAACATTACAGGACTGCTTGATGTAAGGGATCTTTCTATAGTGCGTCCGGACGGCAATAGTCTTACTCTTAAGAATCTGACTTTAGAAGCAGATTCTCTTCATGGCTCAACTCAAAGTAAAGGTACCCTACAGCGAGACATCAGACTTTCTTCAGATTGGATAGATGCACGGATGACGGGCGAGATAGTACCCTGCACATTGGTAAGGGAACTTAAGGATTTGATCGAGACCATCTTCCCAACATTGATATCCCCGGCAACCCATCTGCCGGATAAGATTCCATCAGTCAACGACTTTACGTTTGATATCAATATTAAAGGAGTCTCTGCTCCCTACGCCTTTTTTGATACTCCTGTGCGTCCGCTTACTGACATTCCAGTGATCGGAAGGATAGATCTGGGGGAAGGAAAATCTTTCATCAAAGCCAGTACTCCACATCTCCAACAAGGTAAAAACAAGTTGATACGCGACGTAGACTTTTCATTTGATGCTGATTCTTTCCTTGGAATGGCAAAAATGAGAGCAGGGCTAATTTTCCCAGCCAAAAAGGGGGATGTAGAATTAGCAGCCGATATATATGCAGTTAGAGACAAGGTAAGTGTAAATCTTGGACTTAATCCCACTATGGAAAGCGTGCTTAAAGGAGGTGTTGCACTGGAAGCTTCCTTCTCGCGGCGTACAAGTCCGTTTTCCCCAAAGGGTGATCTTGCAATAGTCTTAAATATTCTTCCGTCTACGGTGACTGTAAGCGACAAAGCATGGACGATTGGAAACGGCACTATAGACTATAGTGGAAAACGTATAGATGTAAGCAATTTTCTTATAAGACATGATGATCAATATGTCAAGATTGATGGTGTAGCTTCAGAAAGCGACACAGATGCTGTGAAAGTTGTACTCAACGACATTGACCTTGAGTATATCTTCAACATACTGAATATTAATTATGTCTCATTTGGGGGTATGGCTACCGGTGAGGTAGTAGGCAGGAGATTGTTGACTAAAAATTTGGAAGCCCAGACAGAATATCTCCATGTCAAGGAATTGAGTTATAATGGGGCGGTGTTGGGAAATGCTGACATAGCTTCAGATTATGATGTGAAAAGACAGAAAGTTGGAATATATGGAGTGATTCGCGATCCTCTGACAAGAGAGCGCAGGGTAAGCGTGGATGGAGGAATATGGGTGACGCGAGACTCTTTGAGTTTTGGTTTTGATGCCAATAGAGTGAATGTAGAGATCATGAAGCCCTTTGTGTCTGCATTTTGTTCGGATCTTCACGGAAAAGCTTCCGGAAAATGCAAGCTATATGGAACTTTCTCTGATATTGATCTTGTAGGAGATCTGAAAGCTGACACGCTGTCAATGAAACTTGACTTCACCAACACTTGGTATCATGCCGGAAATGATTCCGTCTATCTCCGCAACGGAATCATTGATATTCCTCCATTGACTCTTTATGATGATGAAGGACACTCGGCGGAATTCTCCGGTTGGCTTCGTCACACCTATTTTCACAATCCTATTTTCAATTTCAGACTTAGGGATGCCAAATCGCTGCTATGCTACGATACGAATGAAAAACTCAACCCATTATGGTATGGGACCATTTATGGGTCCGGTCATGCACAGATCAACGGCAATCCGGGATTAATTGAAATTGACATGAATATGGCAACTGAGGAGGGGTCTAAGTTTTACTATGTCATAAGTGATACAGAGGATGTTGCCCAGTATTCATTCCTGTCATTTACCGACAAGCGAAAAGAGCGTCAAGAAGCGGCTGTCTCGGATACTATACCAGACTATCTCTTGAAATTCCAGAAGCATAATGAAGAAATGGAGGCAGGCTCAAGCAACGTAGTCCTTTCGATAAAGGGCACTGTGACAAATGATGCATTGGTCACCCTCGTCATGGACCCGAAGGCGGGAGACAACATAACAGCGAGAGGGCAAGGAGCATTGCAGATGGACTATAATCTTGCAAGCAACGACCTTAGGATGATTGGTATATATACGCTCGATGAAGGAAACTATACTTTTACTCTTCAAGATTTCATCATTAAAAATTTTAATATCCGTAAAGGAAGTCTGATAAAATTTGATGGCGACCCGATGAATGCTAACCTTGATATAGCTGCGACTTATAGAGTAAATACCAATCTTTCCGACCTGGATAAAAGTTTCTCAAGCGACAAGGAATTGAACAGAACCAATGTTCCTGTAGATGCAATGCTTCTCGTCAAAGGACCGATGACAAATCCGGATATTACGTTCGACATTGAGTTGCCGACGTTGACCTCTGACGTAGAAAGAAAAGTGAAGAGCCTTGTTTCTACGAATGATATGATGAGCAGACAGATCATCTATCTGCTTGCACTCAATAGATTCTACACTCCGGAATATACAGGAGGCCAAAGTAATGGAGCTGAATGGTCGAGTATGGCGTCATCCACCATCTCCTCACAACTTAGCAATATCCTTAGCCAGATGACAGATAAGCTTGACGTGGCTCCGTCATTCAGGAGTGATAAGGGTGACTTTACTGATATGGAATTTGACCTTGCCTTGTCTTCTCGTCTGCTCAATAATCGGCTTTTGATCAATGGCAATTTCGGATATAGAGATAAGACGACAAGCAATACACAATTTGTTGGGGACTTCGATATTGAGTATCTATTGAATAGAAGTGGGAAATTCAGATTGAAGGCATACAATCACTTCAACGATCAGAACTACTATCTTCGGTCAGCTTTGACTACACAAGGAGTGGGAGTAGTATTCCAAAAAGATTTTGACCGCCTGTTCCGACGTAAGAAAGAGAAAGTGAAGGAAGATGAGCCCAACAATAAGGATACGATTCCGGATAGAGAGGTAGATTTGAGTGAAATTAATAAAGATAATAAAAAGTAAGGAATAATATGATTTGGAATATAGGAGGAATACTTGAGAAGATAGGATTCTCAAATAATTCTGTCGGTTTTGCCTTCAGCGGTGGAGGAGCACGGGGCTTTTCACATATAGGTGTGCTTAAAGCCTTAGAGCAGTTTGGTATACGCCCTAATGTGCTGTCAGGCGTATCAGCAGGCAGTGTTGCCGCTGTAATGTATGGAGCCGGACTTACTCCGGATGATATGACACATTGTTTTGAAGACTTATCGAAATTGAAGGAATTTGTCACTTGGAAAGTTCCGGGCAATTCCTTGATGAAGATAGATAAATTCGGCAAACTTATTGAATCGTGGTTGCCTGTCAAGAATCTGGAGGATCTTCAGATTCCTACGATAGTGTGCGCTACAGACTTTCAACATTGTAAGTCGATAGGATGGGGAAGAGGAGAAATTGTACCCAGAGTGTTGGCCTCATGTTCTATCCCTATTGTATTCGAACCTATCAAGATAAATGGGGGAGTATATGTAGATGGCGGAGTGCTTCGTAACCTTCCGGCATGGGCAATCAGAAAATATTGTAAGACTCTTTATGGAATCAACTGTTCGCCTTTCCACAATGTATGGAAAGATCCGTCGAAGCATAACCTTCTGGAAATAGCATTGAGAAGCTATCAGCTTATGTCTAAATCAAATATGGTGAATGATTGCAAGATGTGTGATGTTTTGATAAATCTAAGGGGTGCTCATACAATAGGGACCTTTGATGTGGCTAAGCTCCATCAGATTATAGATTTAGGATATGAGACGGCTTGTCGGATTCTTGAGAAAAAACTTAAATAATATATAAAATAAATGGGTAAAGAAAGATTGATAATCTATCAGATGTTTCCTCGCATCTTCAG
>CAMWQY010000127.1 GCA_947176355.1 uncultured Porphyromonadaceae bacterium | reverse complement strand
TGGTCGTAACATCGACCCTGAAACCAATACCTACGACAACAAAAAGACCTTAGGCACAGGCTTCGGACTCGAAATGTCGCTTCCACTCTTCGACGGTCTTGTCCGTATCAATAATCTCAAAGCTCTTAAAGCAGCTGAAATCCGGAAGAAAAAAGCTCAACTTGTGGAAGAAGACCGAGTATCACTCGAAGTGATAAAAGACTTTTACAACATTTCTTATTGCACATCTATGGTAGAGCAAATGCATCGGCAACTTGCACGGGATTCCACCGACCTTGAAACAGCTCGTCTTTCTCATAAACTTGGCACAAAGAGTGGGGCAGATGTTGCAGAACTTGAGGCTATAGTTGCAGCTGACCGATATGAATTAGTCAATCAGCAAAATTTGTTGAAGAAAGCCCATCTCTCGCTTCGCACGGCAATGGGAATGCCTCGGTCTGACAATCATTTGAATATTGTTGTAGATTTAAATTATCTTCCTTTTTCTGATGGAACTCGTATTCTTCCCGAGATTGAGGAAGCTGATATGGCTGTAAAAGAAGATGCCATGTATCTTCGCGCAGCAAAAGGTGGATATAGTCCTAAGATTTCTTTCGGAGCAGGGATTTCAACATCCTACTATCGTATGATTGGAGTTAAAACCGATTTCCCATCTTTTCCCAGTCAGTTTCGTGATAACATGGGTGAATATTTCAGTCTTTCATTCTCTCTTCCTATATTTGATGGTCTCGCTACTGCACACCGAGTGAAGAAAGCATCCATTCAGCTAAATGAAAGTAAAATAAGGCAAGAGCAAATGCATTATCAAATCAATCAATCAGCTGAAGAAGCCCGACTTGATCATGAAGCAGCATTAGAAGAACTCGCAGCTGCTTCCAGACGGCTTGAAGCCGAACAGATTGCCTATAAAGCTATGAGAAAAAAATATGAATTAGGAGCTGTATCCGCCCTCGACCTCTATACTTCCTCTACCAAGCTTGCTCAGGCTGAGGCGAACCTCACCGGAAAAAGGATTCAGAAAATACTCACAGAAATCACCCTACGCTACTACCAAGGATATCCTCTCATCAATGAATAATTCCTCTAAAGTCCTTAAGCTCCTTAAAGACTTTAAAGACTTTAAGGACCTTAAGGACAATTTAAAAAATAATTCAAAAAATGGACACAGAAATAAAAAGAAAAAATCCGCGACTGCGGAAATATGCCATCCCGGCATTAATACTCATAGCTCTTGCCTCAACTATAGTTTGGGCATTCACAGCGTCTAAAACTACTTCCTATAAGACCGACAAAGAAAATCTAATGGTAAGAGAAGTGACGGAAGGTGAGTTTAACGACTATATTCACCTTTCAGGTAAAGTCGAGACTGGTTTGATTGTGCAGGTTTCTGCTCTTGAAACCGGTATCGTAGATCAGAAACTTGTCGAAGAGGGAGCAATGGTGAATGAAGGAGATGTAATACTGACTCTTCGTAATCCTCTTCTCCGTCAGCAGATACTCGATTCTGAGTCCCAACTCGCAGAGAAGCAGAATATGCTTCGGGATACAGAATTAGCTATGGAAAACGATCGTCTTCAAGTGAAACGTGATATACTTTCAGCTCGGACAGAACTCAATAGAAAACGTAGGATTGCTGAGCAACAGCGCTCTCTTCTAAATGAGGATCTCACTTCGCGAGAGGAATATTTTACTGCTCAGGAAGATTTTGAATTAGCTAAAGAAAATTTAAAGCTTCTTGAAGACAGACTTCGTCAAGATTCGGCATATCGGTCGGTTCAAGTGGCAATGATGCGAGAGAGCCTTCATAATATGCAAGAAAACTTTATGCTTGTACGCCAGCGTGCGGATAACCTGAATGTCAGGGCAACCTACAGTGGACAACTCGGTAGCCTCACGGCTGAAATAGGACAAAATATTTCAGCAGGTCAGCAGATTGGACAGATAAATATACTCGACAATTATAAGTTGACAGTCCAAATCGATGAGCATTACATTGATCGTGTCGAGCCTGGCCTTCAAGGGAAGGCAAGTCGCCAAGGAAAGGAATTTGATGTGACTGTTGCTAAGGTTTATCCGGAGGTCGTGAATGGAACGTTCAAAGCCGATCTTGCTATATTTGGAACAACACCCGAAAAACCAAGAGTAGGGCAGACTTATCCCGTCGACATCCTTTTGGGTAGTCCTTCAAAGGCTATAATGATAGACAAAGGCACATTTTTCCAAAGTTCAGGAGGAAAATACGTTTATGTAATGGATTCTGATGGCAAAAGTGCTCATAAACGTGAGGTAACTCTTGGCAGAAGAAATCCAAAATACTACGAAGTCCTCGAAGGCCTCTCCCCGGGCGAGAAAGTAATCATAAGCTCCTACACCGACTTCGGGGAAGCCGACAAAATTATGATTAAAGATTAAATATAACTCAGAGTTCTCTGAGTAATCCGAGTTCTCTGACAACTGACAACTGATAACTGACAACTCTACAACTATGAACATCCAAATCGAAAAATTAGAAAAAGTATTCCGCTCTGATACAGTTCAGACCGTTGCCCTCAATAACGTCTCGCTTTCAATCGAAGACGGCGAGTTTGTAGCCATAATGGGTCCTTCAGGATGTGGAAAATCAACGCTCCTCAATATCCTTGGCTTGCTCGACAATCCGACATCTGGAAGTTATAAACTCGATGGAAAGGAAGTGGCTTGCCTTAAGGAGAGTGGCAGAACAGACTATCGCAAAGGGCGTATCGGCTTCATTTTCCAGTCGTTTAATCTCATAGATACCATGACCGTCAGAGAAAACGTAATGCTTCCTCTCAATAATCTGCCTCTGACGCGGGAAGAGAAGAATAAGCGTGTGGATGAAGCCCTTAATAGAATGGGTATCGCTCATAGAGCTAAGCACTATCCCTCTCAATTATCCGGTGGTCAGCAGCAACGTGCTGCAATTGCTCGAGCGATTGTAGGTCGCCCCGGTCTTATACTTGCCGATGAGCCGACCGGTAATCTTGATTCCAAGAACGGTGCTGAGGTGATGCAACTGCTTTCAGAGCTTCATAAAGAAGGAGCTACCATCGTGATGGTGACTCACTCTCATAGGGATGCCACAGTTGCTGATCGTATAATCAACCTCTATGACGGCCAGATAGTCGATAACCTTCAAATGATCTGATGCCATGTTTAAGTTTTTTACTTCCGACCTTCGTCGGAACATCATAAAGATTCTTTGTCTTTCATTAGGACTTTCCGTTGGATTTCTTCTCGTGGCAAAGATTTATTTCGAGCAAAGCTACGACTCTTTTTTCCCAAATATCGACAGAATTTATCGCATAACGGAGAGCGTCGTGCAAAATGGAGAATATAAGGAGTATCCGCAGACTCCGGGTGGCATTGCACCCGAGATGCAGAGAAATTTATCTCAGATTGAAGCAGCTACCAGGACTACAGTTCTGACTTCAGATGCAAAAGTAAAGCTTGATGATGGCAGATCATTTTATGTCCCATACGTGTTATTGGCTGACACATGCTTCTTCGATGTCCTTCAGACAGACATTGTAGAAGGCGATCCACATGATGTGCTTGCGGTGGAAGATCAAGTGATGATTCCTCGTTCACTCGCATCTAAAATAGGAGGAGATGTGATAGGACAACATCTTTCTATAATTGAATGGGGAGATGATTATAAGGCGATTATAGGTGGTGTTTATGAAGATTATCCGCTAAATTCTTCGATCAGTAATGGCATATATATGAGTATGCCATCTATTGGGAAATTCATGTACGATGGATCAGAATTTCTTATAGGAAATGACCGTTATAGAAGCTATGCATTATTGGTGGAAGGATTCGATCCGTTGGATGTTAGCTCAATGATGGTAGAGCATCTGAAGACTAAGGTAGAAGAAGATGCATTTACAGTCCACGACTTCAAAGTTTGGCTTCGTCCTTTTGCTAATTTATATAGTTCGCAGGAAGGTGTCAGAAATATGTCTTGGATGCTTGGCTTTTTGGCGTTGATAATACTCTTGTGTGCAGGTTTGAACTATCTTCTTATCGTTATAGGTCAATTGTCTGCACGTGGAAAGGAGATGGCTATTAGAAAATGCTATGGAACCGGGAAAAAGACTATATTCAAGATTATGATGATGGAGAGTCTGTTCTTTCTTGTCCTTTCTTTAATATTTGCAATTCTTCTTGCCTTTTCTTTTTCAGACACATGCAAAGAATTGCTTGGGTATACTCCTAAAGAATTATTTTCCACCGGAAAGGTCTGGATAGTCGAAGGCTCAGTGAGTGTGTTATTGTTGATTTTTACTGGCGTTATCCCGTCTGTTATATATAGTAAGACTCCTGTTTCTCTGGCTTTTCGTCCTGCTGTATATAGCAGAAAAATCTGGAAATTGGCACTTTTGGCTGTACAATTTTTTGCTACAGGTACTGTGATATGCTTACTTGTTTTAGTTTGGCGACAGTATTCTATGGTAGGAAATCTCAATATGGGATTGGAATATGAAAATATAGGTGTTTTCTACCGTTATCCAATGTCAAGCGAGCGTACATCAACAGTCATGAAGGAATTGAAAAAACTTCCATTTGTCATGGATGTCGCTTCATCTGACAATGATCCAACCGATGTGTGGAATGGTAATAATATATGGACCGAAGGCAATGCAGATGACAATGTTAATGTCACCGACCAAGAATTTGTCAATCCGGAATTATTTGATGTCCTTGGAATTAATTTTTTGCAAGGCTCGAATTTTAATAATAACGCCGATTCTACTATCAATGAAATAATTGTAGATGAGAGGATGATAGAAGTGCTGCATAAATATTTTGGAGAGACGGATGAAGATATAATTGGAAAGAATATATATATTACGGGCCACAACTGGAATGAAGATGAGCCATTGCATGCGTACACAATTGTAGGTGTAATTGGCAACATACGTCGTGGTGGCTTTGAGAGTGGGAGTACCGACACTCGTGCGGAGGTTTTCTTCCCTTCCCGAAAAGTTAGAGGAAATGTGTTTATCCGTTTTACGGAATTGACTCCTGAGAATCTCAGTGCTGCTCAAAAAGTTCTCAACTCTATCAACGATGGTGATGAAATCCTTATTACTCCTTACAAAATGCGTATTGACGCCAAGCGCAACCTGATCAAAAAGTTTGGTATTTCGGTGATGGTTGTCGGAATCGCAATCCTTCTCATTGCCCTTATCGGCTTGATTGGATATGTTGGAGATGAGGTCAACCGTCGTGCCAAGGAAATTGCTATCCGAAAGGTAAATGGCACTGATGCTTGGAAGATTGTAAGACTTTTCTGCGTCGATGTTTTGAAGGTGGCTCTGCCGTCACTCATTTTCGGTGGTGCTGCAGCAATGATAATTGGTCAGCGGTGGCTTTCGCAATTCACTGACCGGGTCTCCCTTTCTCCACTAAGTATGATTGCCTGCCTATTAATACTCCTTCTGCTAATAATGGCAGTAGTCATTACAAATACTCTTAGAGTAGCCCGCTCCAACCCAATCGATCATCTCCGCTCCGAATAAAAAATCAGGGTCTTACATTTTGTAAGACCCTGATTTTATTTCTTTTCGATTATCCATCCATCAAGAGTACGGGTATTTGTCGAAAAATTAGCTCCTATTAAGAATAAATTCCTTGAATCTGCTTCGAATGGTACATCGTATCCTTTTTCGTGAATTTGCTTGATAGCTTCTTCCGGACTGGCATTGATTTTGAACTCAAAAATATAAACATAGTTTGAAGTAAGAATCTGCATGTCGCATCTTCCTTTGGCTGAATGAATCTCAGTACGCACAGTAAGTTCCATCATTTTTGCGGCTATTGCCATCATATTCTGGAAATGTATCTCTTTATCTTTTTCAATCTCAGAGTTAGTATCGGCAAAAAGGCTCTTCATGCTTTGCATGAATTTTTCCGGTCTTCCTTCATTTATATCTTTGAGGCATTTTTTGATATTGAAAGCAGAGATTCCATCCATCCCGCGAAAAAATCGGTCGGCGAGTGAACTCCAGAATGCAGTCTTGACTTCGCTGTTCGGAAAGTCGAGCAAGTATTCCGAAGTGTCCGAATCATAACCCTTAATGGTCAGATAACCTGACTGATATAAAAGAGGCACAAAATCCTGGCATGTGTCGGATATATCGCTCAGTTGTAGTTTTGTCCTCTTCTGTCCGGCGATAGCATCAAGCCGATAATTGTTTTTTTCGATAAGGCGTATGAGATATGAAGGAGATCCGCTTTCAAACCAGAAGTCGGAGAGCTCATTCTCATCAAAAGCGTTTATGACACTGAAAGGATTGTAAATTCCTTCCCCTTTTGATGCGAAGTGATAACCGTCATATTTTGTGCGGAATGCTGACCATGCCTCTTCTTCAGATATTTCATGTTCTTCAGCGAAAGATTCGATAGATGCTTTGAAATCTTTTCGGAACTCAGATTCGGAGATTCCGCATATATCGTTATAGCGAGGTATCAAAGAGATATCCTTTAGATTGTTCATTCCGCTGAAGATTGAAAGTTTTCCAAACTTCGTGATTCCTGTAAGCATAGCAAATTTTATATATTGATCTGATGCCTTTATCACTGAATAGAAACTGCGAAGTTCACCCTTCAGTTTTTCATTGAGGTTATGATCATGCAAGCAATCAAGTAGAGGCTTGTCGTATTCATCAATTAATAATACGATTTTCTTACCATATTGTAAATATGCTTCCTTGATAAGATTTGCAAAATTTTCCGGAACATTTGATTTATCAAGAGACAAAGAATAATCTTGTGCAATATTTTTCAAGCAACCATTAATTCGAGCTAAAAGACGACCTTCGTCGACATAATTTGCAGGGCTAAAGTCGAATCTGAAGACCGGATAGGTAATCCACTCTTTTTCCAGAGATTCAAGAGCAAGACCATTGAAAAGGCTCTTTTCTCCTTTAAAATACGATTCAATAGTAGATAGGAGCAAACTTTTTCCAAATCGGCGCGGCCTGCTTAGGAAAACATATCGATATCTGTTGATAATATCATAGACCAAAGATGTCTTATCAACATAGATAAAATCTTCGGTTATTATATCTCTGAAAGTCTGGATTCCTATGGGGTATTTGATTCGAGCCATTGCTGATTGTATTAATGAGATTGCAAATATAATGTTTTTTTCTATTATTAGCAAATATCCTTTTTCTTTGGTTGCTATCTCAGCTATTTCATTGACGACATTGGCGACAGATATATTTTTATGTTGTAAAGCATATTTTTGATAATTTTGCACGAATTTTTGAATGTGAAATGTCAAAATGTAGGTGAGTTTATATGTTATGCAACATATTTATGTCATTTTGTCAAAAATAATTTGGTGGGATAGATTTTTTGCCTTATCTTTGCACTCAGAATCTAAACAATCTTTTTACCTTAAGATTTTTTACCTGTAGAAACTCATAA
>CAMWQY010000126.1 GCA_947176355.1 uncultured Porphyromonadaceae bacterium | reverse complement strand
AAAAAAGTTAGTTAATATGGTTAATAAATCTCTGTCTGAGGGCAGATGTCCGGAAGAGTTCCTGTAGTATCTTTTCAGACTTGCAGGCCCGGTCGGGACATACCTATCCCAAAGATGGCGCAAAATTAATACAAAAATTCGAAACTGCCAAATATTCAATGATTTTTTATTAAAAGAAGCCGCAAATTATTGTTTGTTTTCACTTCATTGTAAATTATGATATTCCATAGTTAGTTTGGGTTTCATCAATGGCAAATTGTGAAAAAAGTTTGCTTATTATTATAAAATTGATTAAATTTGCGACTTTAAACGACAATAACAATATGAAGGTACTGAAATTCGGAGGTTCTTCTGTAGGTTCTTATGAGAGCCTCACGAATCTTAAAAAAATAGTGGAGGGGCAGGATTCCCCTTCTATTGTGGTGGTTAGTGCGCTCGGTGGAGTCACTGATTTGCTTTTGAATACGGCAAACCTTGCTACATCCGGCGATCCTGCATATAAGGAAGGCCTGGATAAGCTATATAGGCGTCATCATGACCTTATCAAAAGTATCATCACAGAGGGTCAGGAAGAATTGATAGAAGAAATAGATGTCCTTCTTGCAGAAATAGCTTCAATCTATCATGGTCTTTCCCTGATAAAAGATATAAGCGAGAAGACTCGGGCACTGATCGTCAGCTATGGTGAACGCCTGAGTTCAAGGATTGTCACAAGGCTTATTGCAGGCTCTGAACTTCATGATTCTCGGGATTTTATTAAGACTGAGAATAAACATAACAGGGTGATCCTTGCATCTGAACTCACTCAAAAATTAGTGAAAGAAGAATTCGGCAAGCACGTGAAAGGAATTCATATCGTGCCAGGATTTATTTCCACCGACGCCAATACCGGAGATGTGTCCAATTTAGGTCGTGGAGGCAGCGACTACACTGCCTCTATCATAGCCGCTACGCTTGATGCGGAAGTGCTTGAAATATGGACTGATGTAGATGGATTCATGACAGCCGATCCGCGTGTCATCCCTACGGCTTACACCATCAATTCTCTCACATATCTTGAGGCAATGGAGCTTTCCAACTTTGGCGCAAAGGTGATCTATCCTCCTACGATCTATCCCGTGTGCGTAAAGAATATTCCAATTTTGGTAAAGAATACCTTTAATCCCGATGGTCCGGGGTCAATAATACGCGCCCATATAGAAGATGACAGTAAGCCTATCAAGGGTATATCAAGCATCAGCGGCACTTCGCTGATTACGGTGACCGGATTGTCGATGGTAGGTGTAATTGGTGTCAACCGCAGAATATTCTCAGCTCTTGCTGACAATGGAATATCTGTCTTCCTTGTCTCTCAGGCATCTTCTGAAAACTCAACATCTGTCGGTGTGCGTGATGTTGATGCAGAAGAAGCTGTGCGGGTCCTTAATCATGAATTTGAGAAGGAAATAGCTACAGGCGCGATGAATCCGATGTTCTTGGAGAAAGGATTGGCTACAATAGCTATTGTAGGTGAGAATATGAAGCATACACCCGGCATTGCCGGTAAGCTTTTCGGTACTCTTGGCAGAAGCGGCATCAGTGTGATAGCGTGTGCTCAGGGTGCAAGTGAGACTAACATCTCGTTTGTCGTTGACGGACGTTTTCTGCGTAAATCACTCAATGTGATCCACGACTCATTCTTCCTTAGCGAATATAAGGAGCTGAATCTGTTTATCTGTGGCATTGGGACAGTAGGCGGTATGCTGATTGAGCAGATTGCATCGCAGAAAGATGAACTGATGAAGACCCATAGGCTGAAGCTCAATGTAGTAGGGATCGCATCCAGCCGCAAGGCTATTTTCTCAAGAGATGGTATCGATTTGCTCAATTATCGTGAAATTCTTGAGAAGGATGGCATTAAGAGCAATCCGGATAAGTTGCTTGATGAAGTGGTCGGTATGAATATCTTCAACAGCGTTTTTGTCGACTGCACTGCTTCGAAAGAGATAGCGCAACTTTATCAGACTCTTTTAGAGCATAATATAAGCGTAGTGGCTGCGAATAAGGTGGCTGCTTCAAGCTCGTTTGACATATACAGGTCGCTCAAAGACACTGCCTTGAGCCGTGGTGTCAAATATCTATATGAGACAAATGTCGGAGCAGGATTGCCTATAATCGGCACTATCAACGACCTTCGTTCTTCCGGCGACCGCATCTTGAAGATAGAGGCAGTGCTAAGTGGAACTCTGAATTATATTTTCAATGCCATTTCAGCAGAAGTGCCATTCTCGGAGACAGTACGTCTTGCTAAAGAACTTGGATATAGCGAGCCGGATCCCCGTATTGATCTCAGTGGAATCGACGTGATGCGAAAGCTCGTGATCCTTACTCGCGAAGGAGGCTATAATGTAGAGCAAGAGGACGTAGAGCGAAATCTGTTTATTCCTGAAGAGCTTCTCGAAGGGGACATTGAAGACTTTTGGAGACATCTGCCTGAGCTTGATGCTGACTTTGAAGAGCGTCGTAAGGTGCTTGAAGCTGAAGGAAAGCGTTGGCGTTTTGTAGCTAAAATGGAGAAAGGCAAGATGTCCATCGGTCTTAAGGCTGTAGATTCAACACATCCTTTCTATGAATTGGAAGGATCTAACAACATTGTGATGCTTACTACAGAGCGATATAAGGAGTATCCGATGCTTATTCAAGGATACGGAGCCGGAGCGGCTGTGACAGCAGCCGGAGTTTTTGCAAATATCATCTCAATAGCCAACAACTGATGAAGCACATTATCATATTGGGCGATGGAATGAGCGACCATCCGGTAGGGAGCATTGGCGGAAAGACTCCTCTTGAATATGCCTCAACTCCGGCTTCCGACGAGCTGGCGAAGATGGGGCGTTCGGGATCGCTTGTCACAATCCCCGAGGGTCTTCAACCCGGAAGTGAGGTCGCAAACGCTTCGATATTGGGCTATGACATGACTAAAGTGTATGAAGGTCGTGGTCCTCTCGAAGCGGCAAGCATCGGCTACGATCTTGCTTCTGATGAATTGGCATTGAGATGCAACATCATTACTCTTGCCGACGGAAAGATTCTGAATCATCATGGAGGGCACCTGACCACTGATGAAGGGAGGGAATTGATAACGTTCCTTGATAAAGAATTAGGTTCAGATAAAGTGAAGTTTATTCCCGGTATCCAATATCGTCATTTGCTCATCATAAAAGGAGGTAGTAAATACATTGAGTGTGCTCCTCCGCATGACCATCCTAATGAAAAATGGGGTGCTCTTCTCGTGCGTCCGATTGAGAATGCTCCTGTCGAAGAAGGCAGGCTTAGCCCTCAGCAAACTGCAGATCTGATTAATGATTTGATAATCCGATCACAAAAGTTGCTTTCTTCTCATCAATTTAATGAAGGAAGAAAAATTCAGGCAAATTCTATTTGGCCTTGGAGTGGTGGCTACCGACCTGCGATGCTTACACTTCAGGAAATGTTTCCTTCGATTAAATCAGGCGTAGTCATAACTGCCGTTGACCTTATCAGAGGAATAGGAAAATACGCCGGATTGACACCAATAGATGTGAAAGGGGCAACCGGACTTGCAGATACTAATTATGAAGGTAAGGCAAACGCTGCCATTTCTGCTTTGAGAGATTCGGATTTCGTATTTCTTCACGTCGAAGCTTCAGATGAAGCCGGACATGATGGCGACTTGGATCTTAAGATAAAGACAATAGAAAATCTTGATCGTAGGGTTGTTGGTCCTATCCTTGAAGAAGTATCTAAGTGGGATGAGCCGGTAGCTATAGCGCTTATGCCTGATCATGCTACTCCGGTTGAGCTCAGGGTTCATAAGGGAGAACCTGTACCATTTACAATGTGGTATAAAGGAATCAACTCCGATGAAGTCTCATCCTATTCTGAGGCTACATGTGCCAATGGCGCCTACGGCTTATTGAAACTCGGAGAATTCATGCAAGAATTCATGAATTTGAAAAATCAAAAGCAAACTTAGTAATAGAGCATGCTCCGCATGCGCCAACGTGCGTATCAGCAAACTTAAATAATAATCTTATGAAATATTACAGCACTAATCATATAGTTCCGGAAGTCACCCTCTGTGATGCCGTGGTAAAAGGTCTTGCAGCAGACCGAGGTCTCTTTATGCCGGAAAGGATTGAGAAATTGCCAAAAGATTTTTTCGAAAATATCGATAAGCTATCTTTGCAAGATATCGCTGTCAGAGTGGCTGAGTCTTTTTTCGGCGAGGATGTGGACCAGAAGGCTTTGGAAAAGATAGTGCGTGATACTCTTTCCTTTGATACTCCTGTGGTAGAGGTGGAGAAAGACATCTATAGTCTGGAACTCTTCCATGGTCCTACATTGGCATTTAAGGATGTTGGAGCTCGATTCATGGCTCGGTTGTTGCAATATTTTATAGGCAAGAAGGCGGATGGAAAGACTGTCAATGTGCTTGTTGCTACGAGTGGCGATACGGGTTCGGCAGTTGCTAACGGCTTCCTGGGAGTGGATGGTATTCATGTATTTGTGCTATATCCTAAAGGGAAGGTAAGTCCTATTCAGGAATGTCAATTCACTACCCTTGGAAAAAATATTACGGCTGTTGAAGTGGATGGAAACTTCGACGATTGTCAAAGACTCGTGAAGAGTGCTTTCCTTGACGATGAACTTAATTCTAAGATGCTCCTGACATCGGCTAATTCGATCAATGTGGCTCGTTTCCTTCCTCAGGCTTTCTACTATTTCAGCGCATACGCCCAACTAAAGGCTTTGGGTAAGGAAAAGGACATAGTAGTGTGTGTTCCGAGCGGGAATTTCGGCAATATTACAGCCGGACTTATTGCACACCGAATGGGTCTTCCTATCAAGCGCTTTATTGCCGCAAACAATGCCAACGATATATTCTATAATTATCTTCTTACCGGAGAGTACAATCCTAAGGCAAGTGTTCAGACACTTGCAAACGCAATGGATGTAGGCGATCCGAGCAATTTTGCCAGGGTTCTCGACCTCTATGCCAGAAAGCATGAGGTGATTGCTTCATTGATAAGCGGCACTACTTTCAGTGATGCTGAGATAGCCAAGACTATGAAGGAGTGTTATGAAAAGACCGGTTATGTGCTCGATCCGCATGGAGCATGCGGATATTTGGCATTGAAACAGCTATTGAAGGAAGGGGAGACCGGTCTGTTTCTTGAGACAGCCCATCCGGCAAAATTCCATGATACCGTAGTAGAAATAATCGGCAAAGAAATTGCAATCCCGGAGCGTCTTCAGGAGTTCATGAAAGGGGAGAAGCAATCGGTGGCTATGACATCTGAGTTTGCAGACTTCAAGAATTATCTGATGTCTGAATAATTGCATTGTTTTATCTTGCCACAATAAAAAGGCTTTGATATGGCTCAAGGCTTAACGCTGAGTCTTCTTTACTGAGTCTTTCGCCGGTCAAAGGATTCCAGTATTCAATTTGTTTTCTGTCTGACCGGAGTTCCAAAGGTGTCGAGAAAGGTTTTTGACTGTGGTTGTAGACAAAGTAGATATCTTCATCGTCAGTCTGACGATGAGTGAAATATACCTTGCTCTCCGGTATGTCTTCACTCTTTATGTATAAGTCGGGGGAGAATCCTGTCTTTGCTAATGCATCGGCAAGAGTCTCTCCTTTATCGCATCTGACGATGGTCATACCTCGTTTTTTCAGTATTTCAAACATCTTTTCCGCTTCCTCGGAAATATTGGAACGGTCTTGGACAGCGAGTATTCTGTATTCCGGTGATAGCTCTGTCGGATTCTCTATCCACTGCTTTAAGGAAGCAGGAGTGCATACGTCGAAATTGTATCCTTCCGGGATTTTAGGCAGTTTGAATGCCATGGTCTTTGCCGGAAGGTCACTGCCGATATAAACAAGAATATCCACTACGGGGCGACCCGTCTGAAGCATCTGTGAGCAACGTGCTTGGTACTCCCAGAAATGTTCACGGCTCTTGTCCCATGCCGGATTGTGACGATGGAAGATATATGGATGAGCGCTTACTGAGTCATCATATTTCCTATCGAGCCATGGCTGATAAGAAGAGGCGCACACCACAAATTCATTTATCCCTTTGCAATATGCAAGGTTTGCTATCCTCAGCAGTTCATGCCATCCACGTTCTTTCCATGTTGAATCGTTTTCATTTTCCGGGAAGAAATAAGGAGAATCTGTGAAGGCTTCTCCGGAAGCAATTCTTTTTCCGTAGAGGTGTGCTGCCGATGCAGCGTCGAGGCAGTCGTAGTTTCCGTTTTTCTGATAGCCCCAGAATTCTCCCTGAGGTTTTGCTACCGTTCCACGAGATGCTATATTGTCGTTAGTGCAGCCGAGCATAGCTTGAGACGTCAGTGTCACTCCATCGCGACGGCAAAGGGAGTCGAGCGTGCCGTAAAACTGTTCTCTGACAAGTTCGCTGAGGGTGAGTTTGAAGTCGCTGAGGAATTTTTCCGAGGCTTCACGACTATCGACTATGTAACCACCGAGAGCCGGAATCCATCTTTCGATGTCATAACCACGCAATCTCTTGAAATGAGCCGGCATCTTTTCTGTCCAGTTTGCTATTCCGGCTTCATGGCTGTCGATTTGCATACCTCCGGGCTTGCATCCTATTGAGGCGAGGGTGTCATGAATAGCCTTGAAGTAACTGTTATAATGTATTTCTGCAGCTTTCGCGCTCAATACGTCTGCCTCGAGCCAAGTCTTGGCAGTGAGGGTATCGCCGTTCCAAACGATTTTTGAACGTCCATGCTTGGCGTGTCCCCCTGTCGGCGCATATCCGATGATGACATCTCCGGCAAAGGTTTTGAAATCTGACTTCCGGTCGATAGCGCATTCTGAAGGAAGTTCGCTACGTAGACCGCTCTTGTTTTCCCAGTTGTCGGTCATGTCATAGCTCATCAGGCGTATGTTTTCCAGATACAGGTTGTTGTGTTTTTCCGATGGACCTTGCCAGTCGTGGATGTTAAGGCGGAAATATCGGGCATTGACCGGCGGAAAGTTGATGGTTCGCTGACGGCTTTTATGTCCGATTACGTCTTCGATTCCTCGAAGGGATGTGACAGTAGTCCAGTTGATGCCATCTTCGCTGCATTCGAGTTCACCAATAGGAGGGAAGAGGATATACATAGCTCCGAAATAGTCTTTTTGTGGCTTACCGGGTATGTTCATCGATCCGTAAGCTCCTTTTCCTCTCGGTCTTGCAGTGTAGCTGATGGTGCGAATTTCTTTTGTAGTTCCGAAATCAGCTGTGATCTGCAGAGGTTTGTTGTCAAGTAATGTGACTCGCTCTTTGAGTATCAGCGTGTCGATGAATGTTGATTCTGCAGGAAGGGGAGTGGATATAGATGCGAGAGGTCGGAAACCGGTCGGGACTTCTTCTCCCGGTCTCAGCGTCACTATCTTTTGCATTCCGTTTTCAGGAGTTATCCAAGGTCCTCC